>JAOZPY010000021.1 GCA_029932495.1 Desulfobacterales bacterium | reverse complement strand
AGGTTCCAGGGACAGGCGCCCGTGCAGATGCCGCACTGCAGGCAACTTAAGAAAATATCGCCGACTGCGGCCCTTACATCCGCAACATCGACTGCGGAGTCTTTGGCAGCCTGATCCTTGACGGCGGCCAAAAAAAGCGCCAGCGGCCGGTAGAAAAGATGGGACCATTTGCCGAACGGGACCTCAATGATCAGCATGGGAACGGCAATTGCCAGGTGAATCACATACATGACATAGGTTCCCATAGGCCAGCCGGCAAGCCGCACAATGTGCATCAGAATACCGGTTAAAGTCGTAAAAAACAGCAGTATCAGAAAAAGCCAGTCTGTGGGTTCCGAGTAGCGGTGGATCAACTCCTGCCTCCGGCGACGGCTGCGCATCATCTCCACGGTAATAACCAGCAGGGCGCCGGTGGCATAATAGCCGAAAATACTCGTAAAATGCCAGCTGGTGTCATCGACCTGGAACCAGCGAATGCAAACGATGATCAGGGTCATCATGGTCATGTAACCGGTCACCAGGATGAAGTGCTTCAGCCAGCGGCTGCGGTCCTCACCACACTGCCGCCAGCGCTTCTGGGTCGCAAAATGCAGCACAAAGGCCTTTGCCTGCGTAATGTAGAGCCGGAAGGGAACCTTCGTATCACGCATAATGAAGCGATACATTCGAAATGCGTTCGACAGCAGAAAGGTGGACAGAATGGCGGCCATCACCAGATCGCCGATCTCAATCCACATGACCGGGGCAAAAGAATTGACAGCAACCCGGTCGGTGATGATGGGGCCGTGGAAGAAAACAAACAGCAGGATGATGCCAACCGCGATGACGCTTAACGCCCCGATCTCCCAGGCTTCCGAGAGATAAAGCCGCCGCGCCAGTCCGGTCCAGTCGTACTGGGTGGTCAGCCAGCGGCGCGTGGCCATCATGGTTTCAGCCGGCTCGGCCCCCCGGGGGCAGTCCTGGTTGCATTCACCGCAGTAATAACACAGCCAGGGCTCGAGCGACTGGAGCAGCTTGTCTCTGAGCCCCAGCTGAAGATAGCGATATATTTTTCGCGGAAAGGGACTCGTTCCATCGGACAGCGGGCAGGATGCGCTGCAGGCGGCACACTGCATGCAGATTTCCATGTCCCGGGCACCAAATTTGGCCACTTCCCTGTACAGCTGAGAATCGATACGATTATCCATCAACCCGCTCCATTTCTTTTCCCCACCATGCGATCCCGCAGTTGCATCAGAGTGTCTCCCCGGTCGCATTCACATTGCCGGTCTGAGTCAGGGCATGCACCAGTTGCAGCAATTCATCGGCTTCCGGCGGTTTGACCAGATAGGCTTCCGGTCCGTGGATTGCCTGTCCGGAAGGTCTGCTGGTAAATTTCTGGCAATGATAAAAAGTTTTTTGATCAACGTCTGACAGCATGATGACCGGTATCTTTTTCAATGTTTCATCATGTTTAAGATCCCGGTACAGCAGCATATTTCTGTCACGGTATTGCAATATATTGAGAATAATGAGCGCCGGCTTTTCCTCCGTGATGCGCTTCAGCCCGGCAGTCCCACTTTCGACAATCACGGGTTCAAAATCGCCGGTGCCCAGGAGGTTGAGCAAAAAAATCCGCATATCCGCTTCATTGCCGATGAGAAAAATCTTTTTTTTCTCAACGTCCGGGTTCAATGGAAACTCCCTTTTTCAACAATAAGTGAGGAAGATGGTAGGACGAAATAAACGCGCGCTGGATTGAAATGAGCTTTAACTGCAGCAAGCATGCCAGAAGCGCTGCATTTAATTATATTGTTTTGATATCAACTAGTTATGGAAATAACTGCAGTGATCAGTCTGAAAGTCGCATCGATAATGTTGCACCTATAGCAACATATAATTTGCGGTTATAATTGCTTTTATTGTAAATACCACTCAATTCATGTTGCAACGATGTTGCATACCGATAAATTGCAACACAATCAACAATTACCGCCCCCCTGACAGCAATACCTTGACTCGATGAAATTTTTTTACTATTTTTCGATACATACGCAAGATCACAGCGAACCATCCCCGGATAACCCGTCTGACCGCTAGTCCCTTTTTGCGGAGGTATGGCGATATGCTTTCCGGAACCAACCCTCATCACCCTGAACGACTGCTGCTCAGGCTTGCAATTGTCGGCGGCGGCCGGGCCTGCAAATTTTTCCTCGAACTCATAAAAAGCGGATCTTTTCCCCTGCTGGAAATTGAACTGGTCGGCGTGTGCGACATCAACCCCCAGGCCGAAGGACTGCTGATGGCCCGGCAGATGGGAATATTCACCACAGATGATTTTCGGGATTTTTTTAAAATTAAGGAACTCGATACAATCATTGAATTGACGAACAATCGGGATGTTCTGCTGGAACTCATCCAGCTGCGGCCAAAACGGGTGGGAGTGGTGGAACACAATATCGGCAAACTGCTGAGAACCCTGTTTGCCATCAACCAGCGACTCAAGGAGGCCGAACACCAGGTGCTCCTGGAAAAAATGTCATCCGACTTCCTGATCCAGCAAAGCAACGCCGCCATCGCTGTTTTAAATATCGACTTTACGATTGCCGAAGCCAATGAGGCCTATTTGGAGATGGTGGGCAAAGCCAAAAAAGATGTTGTCGGCTCTTATTGCTACGAAACTTACTACGGCTTGAGCGCCCCCTGTTCGATTGCCAGGCCGACGCTGAAATGTCCCATGGTGGAAACCCTGAAAACCGGAAAATCCGCCCACGTCATCCATGAACTCTCCGGGTCGCAGGAAAATTTCAGCTACGGCAACATCGTTACCTATCCCCTCAAAGATCAAAATGATGAAATCATCCGCATCATTGAGATATGGCGGGATGTCACCGAAGAAATTTCAACCCGCTGGGCAGCGCGACTGGATGAAATCAAGGCGAATTGCAACCGGATGGTCCAGGAGGATCGAATGATTTCCCTGGGAAAGCTGGTGGCCAGCTGCGTTCACGAAATCAACAATCCCATCCAGGGCCTGTTGACCTTCAGCCATCTGATGCAGGCCATGGTGGCTGACAATCAGATCGACCCGCAATCTATTGGAAAATTCAAGGAATACCTATCCATCATGTCGACGGAACTGGAGCGCTGCGGCAACATCGTCTCCGGGTTGCTGTCATTTTCCCGCGAAACTCCCCGGGGGTTTGCCGATATCAACATGAACGACGTGATTGGCGCGGTGGTCTCTTTAACGCGCCATAAGATGGAACTGCAAAATATTCGTCTCACCGTTGACCTTTCCCGGGAAATACTGCTTCTCAGAGGCGATACGAACCGTCTGCAGCAATGCATACTCAATCTGATCTTCAATGCCATCGAAGCGATGCCGCAAGGCGGTGAGCTTCAGGTAAAATCCCGGTTGGATGAAAATAAAAAGCGCTTTAAGGTGGAAATCCACGACACCGGTTGCGGTATCCCCGAAGAAAATATGGATCATTTGTTTGACCCGTTTTTCACCACCAAGCCCGATGGGGAGGGAACCGGCCTGGGACTGTCAATTGTCTATGGCGTTATAAAAAACCATGGCGGTAAAATTAAAGTGCACAGTTCGCCGGAACAGGGCACCACTTTCACCCTGACATTTCCGGCGAAGTACCAGGGAAAAGCAGGTGGATGCTTTCCGGCGGGGTCAGACCCCCTGACCCATTGAAAGCGCCCGCTTTTCCAGGGCAAAAACTCCCGGGAGGATTGTTATGGCTGAAAAGCTGCGAATCCTGATTGTTGATGATGAAATGATCGTGCGTGAATCTTTTCTTCACTGGTTCAAAAAGGATGGGCATACCGTGGCAACTGCTGCATCCGGTTTTGAAGCGCTGGAAAAAATCGAAAAATTCCCTTACGAAATTCTTTTTGTGGATATCAAAATGCCCGGTATGGATGGCCTTGAGCTGCTCAAAAAAATAAAGGCCGGCTACCCCGACACCATTGTAATCATTATCACCGCCTATGGATCCATCGAATCGGCCGTCCACGCGATGAAAATGGGCGCCAGTGATTATCTGCTCAAGCCGTTTAAGCCCGAACAGCTTTCACTGGTTCTGGAAAAAATAAAACAGCAGAAAAAACTGGCCTCCGAATACAATTACATGAAAGAGTGCCTGGAAAAAATCACCCGCTTTGACGATATCATCGGACAATCCGAGCCGATGAAAAAGATCTTCAAACTAATCCCGGAAGTGGCCAGAAGCGACGCTTCTGTTTTGCTGACCGGCGAAACCGGCACTGGCAAGGAATTGATTGCCAAAGCCATTCATGCCAAAAGTTCCCGGGCGCATTTGCCGTTTATCGCCATCAACTGCGGTGCCGTGCCGGATTCACTGCTGGAAAGCGAACTTTTCGGACATCAGAAAGGAGCGTTTACCGGCGCCACCTATTTAACCCGGGGGTTTTTCGAGGTCGTATCCGGCGGCACGCTGTTTCTGGATGAAATCGGCGAGATCAGCGCCAAAATGCAGATCGATCTATTGCGCGTGCTGGAAGAAAAACAAATTACCCGGCTGGGCAGCAGAGAGCCCATCAAAGTGGATTTTCGTTTGATCTCCGCCACCCGGCGAAATCTCGCGGCCGCCATCGCCGGCGAATCTTTTCGGGAGGATTTTTTCTACCGCATCAACGTTATTCACATCCCTGTTCCGCCTTTACGGGCGCACAAGGATGATATCCCGCTGTTAATCGACCACTTTCTGAATAAATACAGCCAGGAAATGTCTAAACGCGTGGATCGCATCTCAGTCGAGGCGATGCAGCTGTTAAAACAGTATCACTGGCCGGGCAATATCCGTGAGTTGGAAAATGCCATCGAAAGGGCGGTCGTGCTGTCCAGGTCCCGGACTCTGCGAACATCAGATTTTGCATTTCTGAAACTCGCTTTGACTCCGACGTCCGGATCACAGGCTTTGCGCGATATGGAAGTATCCCATATTCTTAAAGTACTGGATGAAAACGATTGGAACATCACCCGATCTTCGGCAGTGCTGGGCATCAACCGGGTCACCCTGCATAAAAAAATAAAGCGGTTGGGACTGCAAAAGCCCTCACCCTGAAATATCCAGACCCGCGACCGGACGACAGGTGGAAGACACTCAAATCATGCAGCAGCGCAAGACAACCATTGGTGTATTTGCATTTGGAGATGTTCCGGCAATTGTTTTGAAAGTCATCGCCGCCCATATTTCCGGTTATCTGAAAATCGACGCTGAAATTATGCCATCAGTGACCCACCCCTATTATGCCCTGGATAGACACCGCCTGCAATATGACTGCGGTCTTATTTTGCAAACCATGAATGCGAACAGGTTTGACGGATATGAAAAGGTCATCGGCGTATTGACCGTGGACCTTTTTGTCCCGATTCTTACATATGTTTATGGAGAAGCCCGGCAGGGCGGCAAAATAGCACTGGTTTCGACGTATCGCATGCGAAACAATCCCCACAGCAAATCCGAACTGTCTTCCCGGGTTTACGAGCGAACAGCAAAAGTCGCTTTGCACGAGATCGGACACCTGTTTAACATGCTTCACTGTGAAGATGAAAAATGCTTAATGCACTTTTCGGGAAACCTTTCAACCCTGGATAAAACGCCGCTGTATTTCTGCCGCTATTGCACCGTGTATTTTCGTGATGCGCTTAAACGGCGCTGATAATCCAACGCCGTTGTCCTTATCTTTCGGTGTATCTTACCTTCTTTTAGTGCCGAGAAACTGCTGCACCAGAGTATCCCAATCGAGTTGGGGGAAACTGCCGACCACATCACTGATCGGCTCCCCGCCCGTGGCTGCCAGCTTTTCATATTCTTCCCCCAACTGCCCCATGAGAGTCCGAACTTCGTGTTCCATCCAGCGAAAACTCTGCTGCCCGAAGAAAAGGCCCTTGAGCTCCCTGTGCGGCTTAACCGGTTCCATAATCATCAACCAGCCTTGCCGGTATGGATCTTCATGGACAATCTGCGGGTGTTCGGCGGCTTTGTGATTCACGGCCAGCACGGTGCCGGATGCCGGCGACAGGACTGCCGCCTGGTGGTCGGCACGTGCAAATGTCCACCCAACGCGATTTTGTTTCAACCGCTCTCCCAGGGGTGGAAAATTCAGCACCTCCGGCACACCAAACAGTTTGGCGGCGAAATCATCGAGTCCGACTCTGACCCTCCCCCCGTGCTCGAAACGAATCCAGCTGTGTCCCATATGATAGTAATAACCATCTGCCATTTTATACCCTGAAGCCAGGTGATAGGCCGGCGCATCAGGGCATTGGGCGACATCCGCCTCATCCAGCATCTGATCAAAGGCGCAATGATAGCATTCATAATTGAGGCTGCAGATTTTGGGGGCATCAATGCGACCGGTCAAGCAGTGGCGACAGGGCCGGGATGCACCGGAATAAGTCTTCTGGAGATACGCGACCCATTTGGGGGCGATATCCCTGGAATCACCGCTATCACTGATTTTCATGGCCTTGCGCATCCCTTTATCAAAAGCACAATTGCTACAGTCATAGGCGCAGTCACACAGCCGAAAATTGACCACCCCGGCTTTCATCCAGATACACTCATTTTCAAGCACCTGGAAGCCGATCACCCGCCGGGCCTGCGTTGACTTTCTCTGCCCTTTTATCTTTGTGGATGACATTTTACTCCCTCCTTTTGCTTCTTATATTTAGCCTGTTTACCCACGACAGCAATATGGACTGCAAGCGGGGTGCCACTTTACGGGAGTTATGAAAAATTCCTGTGATAACAACTAGTTTGCAAAATCACCGGGCAAAAGGGTAGGCAAGCGGATGGTACGCAAGTGATTGATTCGGCAACAGTTTTCAAACAACTGTGAAGGATAAGGATGTTAAGCCATATAAATTCATTGGGTTAAGGCATGTTGCCTTTAATGACAGCAAGTGTGGCAATTGCTTGCATTTTTCGGCTGAAAAAATCGAATGAGAAGATTGGCGGGGAAAAAATAGAAAGTTGCATCATTAGGGAAACAGATCATGCTTTTTCATTTTTCGCCAAAGCGTGGTACGGTCGATACCGAGTGCGGCGGCGGCCTTTTTTCGATGCCAGTTGAACTGCTGCAGGGTTTTAAGCAACCTCTCCCGTTCATGCACATCTAAAGACGCATCGTCTGCCATCCCCAAGGTTGGAACCGCTTTGCGGGCGGCCTTTTTTTTGTGCAGATACGCCGGCAGGTGTCGCGGTTCGATAAAATCTTCCCGGCAGATAATCAGGGCATGTTCCAGAATATTTTCCAGCTCACGCACGTTTCCCGGATAGTTGTAGTTAAGCAAAATCTCCATGGCAGCCTCGGAGATTCCGACCCGCCGGTCGTCCCGGGCCGCACTGATGCGACGCAGGATGTGGTGGATCAACAGCGGCAGATCGACCCGGCGCTCTTTCAGGGCCGGCAGCTCGATTCGAAAAACATTCAGCCGGTAGTAAAGATCCTCGCGAAACTGCCGTTTTGCCACCAGGCGTTCCAGGTTCCGGTTGGTGGCTGAAATGATCCGGACATCGACTTTTTCCGTGCGCCGGCTGCCCAGGGGATAAAATTCCCGGTCCTCGATGACCCGCAGCAGTTTGGCCTGCAACGCCAGGGGCAGTTCCCCGATTTCATCCAGGAAAATCGTCCCCCCGTCGGCTTCGTTGAAACGACCGGGTTTGTCCCGATCCGCACCGGTGAAAGCCCCCTTGGCATAACCGAACATTTCCGATTCCAGCAAATTGTCGGGAATAGCCGAACAGTTGACCTTAACCATCGGTTTATCGGCCCGACGGCTGGCGGAGTGGATGATACCGGCCAGCAGGTCCTTTCCCGTTCCGGTCGCCCCTTCGATGAGAATCGTTGCATCGGTGGCTGCCACAACATTGACCATCTCGAAAATTTTCTGCATGCCCGGGTCTTTGCCGATCATGTCATGGAAGGTATATTTTGCGCTGATGGCCCGGTTGAGCTGCCGTACGAGGGTCAAATCATGAAAAGTCGCCAGCCCGCCGACAATGGCGCCCTTTTCGTTTCGCAGCGCCAGGTAGTTGGCCCGCACCGGGATGGTCTCGCCGTCTTTGGTAATCATTTTCCCCTGACGGCTTTGGCGGGAACTGCCGTCGGCGATGGACTCTTTGAGCAAACACAGATCGTGGGCGCCCTCGCCTTCAAAAATGGTGGAGCATGATTTTCCCAGAACCTGGCGGCGGTCAAAACCGGAAATCTTTTCGGCCTGGTGGTTGAAAAACGTGATATAGCCGCCCCGGTTGACCGCAAAAATACCGACATCGAGATTGTCCAGAATAATCTTAAAGCTGCGCTCCCCGTAATGAATGCGATTGACAAGGTCTGCGATCGGCGTGTGGTCCTGCAAAATTGTCAGGCAGCCGATCATCTGCTGCTGCCGATCATATATTGGCGTGGCCAGACGGGTGAGCAAGTGTTTGGTCTCTGCATCATTGAAAATTTCCACATCAGGTTCTTCGGTCGTCGGATCGTCATCTCCCCTTAACAGGCACTGGACCATGCAGGGAACCCCGGTAAAGATCTCCCGGCAGTCATTGCCGATAACCTCATTTTCTTTCAATCCCATCAGGGCCTGGGCCGTGTAATTCATTGAAGTGATCCTGCGGTTGAAGTTGACGGTAAAGGCCCCGATACTCAACTCATCGAGCAGCTCCAGCCACTGGCCACAGGGAATGTTGGCGTCGCTTTTATCCATGTCTATTCGTTGTTTTATTCACGCACGATGGTTTCATAAAAAAATCAGCAAACATTGGTTACCGGCAGTTGAATCGTGAAAACAGTTCCTTCCCCCTGTCGGCTTGAAACATCAACAACGCCGTTATGATGTTCGACAATGCCGTATACGGTCGGCAGTCCGAGCCCCACACCAAAGCCCTCTTTTTTGGTTGTAAAAAACGGCTCGAAAACATGTGCCAGATCATCGGGCGCAATCCCCAACCCGGAATCCTTGACAGCGATCGACACCTTTTTCGTGTCCGGGTGATAATGGCTGTCAATGGTCAGTGTTCCACCGTCGGGCATGGCATCAACGGCATTGAATATCAAATTGATGACACATTGCTGAAGCTGGTTGAAATCACCCATCACGGTCGGCAGATCCGTTTCAATGAAAGTCACCAGTTCGATGCTGCTCAGTTCCAGTTTGTGCCGGCTCAAAATAATACACCGGTCTATCAGTTCGTTTATCTGCACCGGGCCAAATTCCGGCGGCGACATACGCGAAAAAGTCAGCAGGCTGGAGATAATCCGTGAACACCGATGGGTCTCGTTTTCCACCAGCTCAAGATATTTTTTAAACTTAGCGCGGTGTTTTTCTCCCAGGGGACCGCGATTGACAATCCGTATCATCAGCCGCAGGTAGTTTAAGATTCCGGACAGGGGATTGTTGATTTCATGCACCACGCTGGCCGCCAGCCGGCCCAGGGACATCATTTTGTCCTGATGCAGGATACGCGCCTGGTCAGCCACTTCCCGTTCCAGCTTGCGGATTTCACGCAAATCCCGGAAAAAACACACCCGCCCTGATGGTTGACCGTTGGCAAACAAAACCGCGGCTGAAACCTGAACGGGAACTTTCCGGCCGGACTTATCCTGCAGGTAAGTTTCAAACAAGAAAAGTCGGTTCTTGCCGCCGTATCTGTCGGAAACCAAGGCCTCCTTCAACCGCGCAGCCTCGTCCGGGGCAATAAACTGCTCCAGCGTCATCCGGTGGATTACCTCGGCTTTGCTGTAGCCGACCAGCTGCTCCATGCTGTGATTGTAAATGACAACCGCATCGCCCTCGGCGCAGCCCAGGATGCCGTCCATGGAGTTTTCAATCAGGTTTCTCTGAAAACCGATACTTTTGAGCAACTGCTGGCTGGTTGCAGCCTTTTCTTTTTCCAGCAGGTCGGTGTAATCCTTGAGCTGCTTCTTGGATGTGTAACGTTGCCGGGCCCGTTGCAGGGCCAGATGCAAGGCCTCATCGCTGATGGGCTTGGTGATAAAATCAGAGGCATCCAGTTGAAGCGCCCGGATGGCCAGATTCATCTCCCCGAAGGCCGTGACCACAATGACTTCAACGTCGGAATCGGTTTGTTTGAGGGTTTCGAGCACCTGCAGGCCGTCGATGCCGGGCATGCGGATGTCGGTAATGACAATCTGCGGGGACAGGGTTTGGCACAAACGGATGCCGGTTTGGCCATCCGGGGCGGAGTGAACTTCATAGCCGGCATCTTCCAGCGCCATGGTCAAAACATCCCGGATATCTTCCTCATCGTCGATCAAAACGATTTTCCAGTCAGCCAATCCGGTCATAGATCGTTCCCTGCTGGTATGATGGTGATGATCTGGTAACCGTAACCTTTCCCGCGGTGCAGGTCAATGAAAATTCGAATGTGCTCCCGCGCAGCCGGAGGCCCGCACCGGTGCTATTGACTGCTTGGACATGCCTTCTAGTCCAGCCGCTTGCGGAAACGGTTGACAGCTCCGGCAAAGACAATGACTCCCAGCACCGCCATGGCGGCGAACTGGTGCCACAAAATTTCAAAACCCGCGGCCTTGAGAAAAATGCCCCGGATGATGACCAGAAAATAGCGCAAGGGATTCAGGTAGGTAAACCACTGCACCACGGTGGGCATGTTGGCAATGGGAAAAACAAAGCCGCTGAGCATGAAAAACGGCATGATGAAAAAAAAGTTGGTCATCATGGCCTGCTGCTGGGTGCGCGAAACCGTGGAAATGAAAAGGCCGATGCCCAGGGTGCTGAGCAGAAAAACACAGGTGGCGCCCATCAGCAGCCAGGCGCTGCCCGCCATGGGAATTTTAAACCACAAAATCGCAAAAACAATCACCATCACCATCTGGGCCTGGGCAATGATGATAAAGGGGATGGTCTTGCCCAGAATAAGTTCAAAGGCTTTGAGCGGCGTGACGATCAACTGCTCCATGGTGCCCGCCTCTTTTTCCCGGACAATGGCCATGGAGGTAAACAGCAGGGAGAGCAGCATCACCAGAAATGCCACGATGGCGGGCACATAGAAATACTGGCTGTCCAGGTTGGGATTGTACCAGGTTCGGATGCGGCCGTCTATCTGCCCATAGTCGATTCTGCGGGCATACAGCTCCCGGATCAGCCGGCTGTTGAAGTTGTCCAGCACGGTGGAGGTATACGCAATTCTCACCGAAGCCATATTGCTCATGGACCCGTCCACCAGGATCTGAACCTCGGCGGTCTGGCCCTTTCGGATGCGGTTGCTGAAATCCGGCGGAATTTTAACGGCCATGTTGATCTGACGTTTCATCAGCAAATGGTCAAGATCCCGGGGGTGATTCACGAAATGGGTGATGCGAAAGGTCTTGTTGCCGGCGATGGCATCAATCAGCTGGCGACTTTCCATCGTACGGGACTGATCCAACAGCCCCACGCGGATGTCGCGCACATCGGTGGTAACCACATAACCGAAAACGATCAGCTGGATCAGTGGTGCGATGACCAGCATGGGCCGGTTTTTTTTATCCCGAAACAACTGGATGAATTCCTTGCGAACCAGTTCGCGCACCCTGAGCCAACTCATCTCACAGGCCCTCCTTTTTCAAGACCACCAGGTTCACCGTACCCAGGCAAAACAACATGATCAGCAAAACGAGATAGCTGGACCACAGGTGCCAAAAATCCAGGTTGCGCAGGTACAGGCCGTTGAGAATATCAATATAATAGGTCGCCGGAACGATACGCGTAATCAACTTGAGAACCGACGGCATGTTTTCCACTGGAAAAACAAAATTAGAAAGCAGCAATGACGGCAGATAGGTCACCAGGATAGCCAACTGATTGGCAACCAGCTGGGATTTGGTCAACGAGGAAATCAGCAGCCCGATGCCCAGGGCAACCCCCAGATAGATGGATGAGGCGAATACCATCAGCCAGAAGCTGGATTTCATCACCACGCCGAACAGCGCCTGCCCCATTAAAATGGCCACCAGCACATCGGCCATCCCGATAAAAAAATACGGCAGCGCTTTGCCGATAAGAAACTCAGAGGCTCCCAACGGCAGAGAGCGGATGGTTTCCATGGTGCCGTTTTCATATTCCCGGGCGATTACCAGCGAAGTCAGCAGGGCTCCGACAATGATCAAAATCAACGCCACGATGCCCGGCACGATAAAATTGCGACTTTCCAGATCTTCATTGAACCATACGCGGATACGCCCCTGCACCGGGGGATTGATTTCTTCTTTGCCCTGCCGGTTGAGGAATTGCACCAGCTGCCGTCGGTTGTCCCGTGCGATGAAGGCCGTGATATAGCCCCGGGTGATGCCGGCGAAATTAGGGTCGCTGCCGTCGATAATCACCTGCAGAGGCGAGATTCGGTCCGCCCGCAATTTTTCAGTCCAGTCCGGCGGAATAATGATGCCCATCAGGGCCCGGTTGTGATCCAGGTAATGGATGACAGCGGCCGTGTCGCTCAGATGGGCGACAATGTTAAAATAGGCCGAGGCATTCAACTCGCGGATGAAGTCCCGGCTGCGGACAGTGTGATCATAATCGACGACCACGGTGGTGACATTTTCCACATCCAGGCTGAGGGCGTAACCAAAAAGCAGTATCAGCAGCAGGGGGATAAAAAACGCCAGGTAAAGACTGCGAAAGTCCCGGATCAAATGATAATACTCTTTTCTGGCCACCGCCTGTACTTTGCGCAGGTTCATGACGCCCCCCCCACCAGTTTGATGAAGGCATCGTTGAGGCTGGCTAAGGGTTGGTTCGGAAACAGGTCGGCGACGATCTGCGCCGGGGATCCGTTGGCCACGATTTTTCCGGCATTGATCAGAATCACCCGATTGCAGTGCCGGGCTTCTTCCATGTAATGGGTGGTAACAAAAACCGTGACCCCCTGTTCGGCCAGCTGCCGGATAAACTCCCAGAAATGCCGACGTGTGATGGGATCCACCCCGGAAGTCGGCTCATCGAGAAATAAAATTCTGGGCTGATGCAGCAGGGCACAGCCCAGGGCCAGCCGCTGGCGCCAGCCTGGCGGCAACTCCCGGGTCAGTCGTTCGCGCACCGGTTTCAAACGGGTGGTCTCCAGCACCCAGAGGACGCGCTCCGGCCACAGGCGGGGGGGTACATTGTAAATGCCCAGGTAAAAACGAATATTTTCCAGTGGCGTCATGTCCAAGTAAAGGGAAAATTTCTGGGACATGTAACCGATACGCTGTTTGATCTCTTCGGAGCGGGAAAAAATATCCAGCCCGGCCACCTGGCCTGAGCCACTGCTGGGAGTGATGATGCCGCACAGCATGCGAATGGTGGTTGATTTGCCGGCGCCGTTGGGGCCCAGAAAGCCAAAAATCTCGCCGCGCTCAACGGTAAAGGAGATCCGATCGACGGCAACAAAATTGCCGAATGTTTTGGTCAGATCCTTCACTTTGACGGCATTAGTTTCCAAAGTGCTCCTCGGCCAATGTGCTGTCAGCAGCCAGAATACGGTGGATCATCGCCTCTTCAAGATTGCCAAAGCCGGCCTGAATCTGGGCCGGCGTGCCGCTGGCCAGAGTACGCCCATTGTGCATAAGCATCAAGCGGTCGCATTTTTCACCTTCATCCAGATAAGCCGTGGAGACGAAAATGGTCATGCCGTCGGCGTGCATCTGCGCCAGGATGTCCCAGAATTCCTGCCGCGACACCGGGTCCACCCCGTTGGTCGGCTCATCCAAGATCAGCAGTTGGGGTTGGTGTACCAGCACACAGGCCAGGCCAAGTTTTTGCTTCATCCCGCCGGAAAGGTCTCCGGCCCGGCGATCCTCAAATGGCAGCAGGTTGGAAAATCCCAGGTAACGCTGTCGGCGTCGGACGCGCTCCTGGCCATATATACTGAAAATGTCCATGAAAAAATCGAGATTTTCTCTTACGCTCAGATCCGGGTACAGGCCGAAGCGCTGGGGCATATAGCCGATCAATTCCTTGACCCGGGCGCGCTGCCCGACAGCGTCCAGTCCTCCAACGTAAATGCGGCCCTCACTTGGCAGGATCATGCCGGCCACCATACGCAGCAAGGTGGTTTTACCGGCCCCGTCGGACCCCACCAGCCCTACGGTTTCTCCCCGACCGATACTGAAAGTGGTGTCGCAAACCGCGGGCAGGTCACCAAACTTTTTCGATACCCCGTCCAGCTGGATCATGGGGGCATTCGGCTTGGAGGTTTCCGGCGGCAGGTCCGGCGAACACGGATTTTCACTTGAACCAGGCATCGGCGGGCATCCCGGGTTTAAGCTCTAACTGCGGGTTGTCAATGGAGATTTTAACCAGGTAAACCAGTTTCACCCGCTCCTTGCGGGTCTGGATAATTTTGGGGGTAAATTCAGCTTCAGGGGAAATATAGGACACCGTTCCCGCATAAACCTTGCCGGGAAACGTATCAATTTTAACATCCACCGGCTGGCCGGGTTTGACCTTGCCGATTTCGGTCTCATCCACAAACACCTTGAGATCCACCCGGGACAGGTCGGCCACGGACAGAACTTCGCGCCCTGGAGAAACCACTTCCCCAGGTTCCACGTTGCGGCTGACCAGAATACCATCAAAAGGGGCCTTCAATTGCGTATAGGACAGCTGGATTTTTGCCAGGTCCAGCGATGCCCGGGCCAGCTGAACCCGGGCCCTGGCCGCTTTTATCTTCCGGCGGGTGATCTCCATTTCAGCCAGGTTGGCCTGGGCCTGTTTGAGCGCAGCCCGGCCTTCGGCCACCCGCGCCTCGGCTGTTTCAATGGCCTCCTTGCGATAGCCTTCTTTCATCAGCGCATAGGCCTGTCTGGCGCGCTCATACTCCTTCAAGGCCGTGGTATACTTTAGATTAATGGCATCGCGGTCTTTTGCGGCGATAATTTTTTTCTGATAGAGGGTGTCAAAACGCTTCTTGTCCTTACGCGCCTCTTCCATGGTAACCCGGGCCTCATCGAGGGCCAGGCGTGCGCGCTGCACTTCCCGGGGCCGGTAACCGGCCTTGAGTTCGTCCAGTCGGGATTCAAGCGCCTGGACAGCGGCCCGGGCCTTGTCAACCTGGGCAGGCAGTATTTCGCGCTGCTGCTGCAAAACGCTCTGCAGCTGTTTCACTCCCTCGATCGCCTGGTCCAAGTCAGCCCGGGCCTGATCCCGCCGGGCCTCAAATTGTTCCGGCCCCAGCTCGGCAAGCACCTGGCCTTTGGAAACGGCCTGTCCCTCATCCACCCGGACCACCTTGACCGCCCCGGCGACCTGAAATGCCAGCTCCGACTGGGTGTCAGCCTCCATGGTCCCGGAATAATACAGGGCTGCATGACGATGCCGGTACTGCCCCACATACACAAAGGCTGCCACCGCCAGCAGCAGGACCACGAATATAATCAGAACCAGACGTTTTTTCACTGCCTGCACCTCCGCCCTAAAACCAGCTGCCACAGCAGGATTCAGCACAAACAACCCGCATCCGCCGGGGGACACTCCCACTGCTGCTGCATACCTTTACCCGAAGCCGGTGGAATTTGTCAATGCATACTCTCAGCGACAAATGCGGAAAAATCCTTGTCTGCCGCCATGGCCCGGTATATACTGCCGCATGTAATAACGGCTGTAATACCGGATCATTAGATATCGTTTGTGTAAGTTCTCAAAAAGTTCGGGCAACCTGCTCTAAACTGAGCGCAATATGCATTTTGGTTGCGCGTCATTGTCCATTTGGGGAAACAAGCCAACGCATCGGGGGGCGTTAAGAATTTCAAGCTGTTTGAGGCGCTTGCGCCGAGTTCTTGAAAT
>JAOZPY010000307.1 GCA_029932495.1 Desulfobacterales bacterium | reverse complement strand
TGGCTTCCGCGGTGTCGAACATGACCCCATCGCAGTCAAAGGCCACCACCTTGATGTTTTTCATTGGCCACCGCTGCTGTTCTTTTTGCTTGCATTTCGGGGCGGACGCAAAAAACCGAATACCCTCACTGTCAGTCGGGGGCGAATTTTGCTGTCCGTTTCCAAGATAATGGCGTCATAATAACGGCCGCTGCCCGGCTTCACATTTTCAACCTGCAATTTATAGGTCGGACTGCCGGCTGTTTTTATTGTCTCCAGCCGGTAGCGGATATTGCGGCCATCCCTGGCACGACTGTTGATAATTTTAAACGGGTATTTTTTTTCAAGGATGATGGTCGCCGTCCCGCGGACAGGTTCGCCGGCATACCCGCGCAGGTTGATCTGACGCGGCTGGATGGTGACAAATTTTTCCACCGGTCCGGTAATCACCAGGTCCATACGCGAGCGTTTCGGATCATTGGTATAAACGCTGGCGCTCTTTTTCAGGGTCCGTCCGCCATATCCTTTGGTGTTGACGCTCAGGGTGATTTTTCCCTCGCCGCCGGCGGGGATCTGCCTCGTAAACGAGACAGCCGTGCACCCTCAAGCGGTTTTGACCCTTCGGACATTCAGCATCCGGGTACCCTTGTTTTGAATAACAAATTCATGCACCACCTTGTCACCGTCCAGCACCGGGGAAAATTTATACCGGGTCTGGGGGAAAAAAACTGCAGGACCGCCATCATCCTGGGCCAGAGCCACCGGTGCCAGCAGCACCAGTGCCACAGTTGCCGCAACCGCTGCCAAAATTCCACGTCGCATGATTCAATCCCTGTCTGCTAAGGTTAGCCTCTAACGGTCTAACAACTTGTTATTAAATTCTAAAATGCATCCGATGGGATGTCAAGCTGCAACCCGCAATGATTGCCTGCAAAACAAAAGGCAAAGACATCGACCCGTTGTGGTATACCCTTCTTCACATCATAAAAACCGGATCCACGTCAATGGCGACCTGGACCTTTGCACTGCTAAACAAAGAGGGATGGTCCCGCAACAGGTGGTCCACAAATCGATGCAGCGCACCGGCGCTTGTGCTTTTCAGCAAAATCTGCCAGCGGTGTCGGCCGGCAATCCGGGCCAACGAGGCCTCGATAGGCCCCATGATCTCAAGGCTGCGGAACGGCTCGGCTGCCGCCGCTTTTTGCCTGCGGCACACATCCCCGAGCTGACGCACGTGGGCCTCTGTTTTGCGAAAATCCCGGCCCGAGACCTTCAGCTGGACCATCCGTGAAAACGGGGGATACGTCAATGCCCGGCGAAATCCAATTTCCTGCTGATAAAAGGCATCAAAGTCCTGTTGCCTGGCCGCAGCAATGCTGAAATGCTCCGGGTTATAGGTCTGCAAAATCACCTGACCGGGGGCGTCCCCCCGCCCCGCCCGGCCAGCCACCTGGGCCAGCAATTGAAAGGTCCGTTCTCCGGCCCGAAAATCCGGAAAACTCAGGGAAAGATCGGCGCAGATAATACCTACCAAGGTAATATTCGGAAAATCATGTCCCTTGGCCACCATCTGGGTGCCCACCAGGATGTCAATAGCCTTGTTTTGCAGCCCCTTGAGCAACTTTATAATGGCCCCTTTGCGCCGGGTGGTATCATGGTCCATGCGTGCAATACGCGCTGTAGGGAAAAGCGATGCCACCGCGGCCTCCACTTTTTCAGTACCCAGCCCCAGGTGTTTGATACTCGACGATCCGCAAAATTCACACTTTGAGGCGGCAGAACGGCTATAGCCGCAATAATGGCAGCGGTAGACATTGGCCCGCTGGTGCCATGTCAGGGAAATATCACAATGTTTGCATCGCACGGGTTTACCGCAGGCTGCACAAACTGGAAAACTCGCATAGCCGCGCCGGTTTAAAAAAAGAAGCACCTGCTCGCCGCGGGCCAGGGTCTGTTTCATGGCCTGGTGCAACTGTGCGGAAATAAAGCGCCGAACTCCCCGGGCGTCCCTGTTCTGGCGCAAATCCACGATGCTCACCGGCGGCAGTGCCCGCTGCTCGATGCGTTGCTCAAGCCTGAGTGTTAAAAATTTATTAGCCGTTACGTTATAGTAAGACTGCACCGATGGGGTTGCCGATCCCAGCAGGGCAATGCAGCCGTTTTGCTGAGCCCTGACAACGGCCAGATCCCTGGCATTGTATCGCAGCTTGCCTTCCTGTTTATATGAAGGATCGTGTTCTTCATCGACAATGATCACCCCCGGATTATCCACCGGCGCAAATATGGCCGATCGAGCCCCAATGGCAATGGTGGCCTTACCCTGCCGGAGGCGGCTCCACTGATCGTAGCGCTCCCCGGTCGACAGGCCGCTGTGCAAAACGCCGACACACTCGCCAAAACGGGCCCGAAATCGCCCTTCCATCTGCGTAATCAACGCGATTTCAGGCACCAGGACCACCACTGTCCGTCCGGTTCTCAACACCTCGGCGGCCACCTGCAGGTACACTTCTGTTTTGCCGCTGCCGGTAACCCCCTGCAGTAAAAAAGTCGCATATCCCTTGTTCAGCCTGCCGCACACGGCGTCGACCGCCTTTTGCTGCTCACCTGTTAAGGCAAGTGCACAGTCAGGCGCTATCGCTTCACCGAAAGGATCCCGCCAGACCCTCCGGGTATCAACGATCAGGTAGCCTTTTTTTTCAAGCTTCTTGACGAGGGCCGCCGCCCGGGGCACCACCGCCCTGAGTTCTTTTACAGACCGCATCTCCCCGGTCTTTAGCGTATCCATAATTTTTTTACCGGCACCGGTCAAACCATCATCGGGCGGCGGACTGTCTGCCAGACGCACCACCGGCTCCTGGCGGGCCCGGGTGCGGGCACCGGCAAGTTCCCATTTGCGCTGGATCCAGCCATGCACCTGCATAGTTTGCAGCAGGGCGCCGGGGATTTGCGGATCGATTTTCTTGCGAAGCTCTTTCTCCCGGCAGCCACCGGGAGGCAGATTGGCCAATATTTTGGCGGCTGCCGGTGTCATCTGCCCTTTTTTCAAGGCTTCGCGACCTGCGGTGGTAACAGTCACCAGGGCGTAATCGCGTACCACCAAACCGCCTGGCAGCGCGTTTTTGACCACCTCGCCAATGGGATATTTATAATAATCGGCAATCCATTTGAAAAACGGCACCATGGACGGCGGAAAAAGCGGCTGTTCGTCAAGAACATCCAGTACCGACTTGATCTGCTTCTGACCGCTGATGTGACTTTCACCGAAAATATAGCCGGTCACCCGATGCCGCCCGAATGGCACCAACACCCTTTTCCCAGTGGCTATTAACGGGGCGAAGTCGTCCGGAACGCAGTAGGTAAATGTCTTATAAACCGGCAGCGCAACCGCCACGTCAATGTATCGGACATCGGATTTCATAGAAAATGTCAAGGTTTTGCTTTTTGGGCCGATAATATATCCGGCAGTGTCACCGATTTGATCGCAAGTTGAAAATGCAAACCTGGCAAGAGAAGATTAAAGCTCCCCGCAACTGCGAAAGCGGGATCCGCCAAGGGCGGATAAATTGGCGCTTCGTTCCAACGATCTGATGGACACGCGCTTGCAGGCTGATTCAGTGTTTTTTAACAAACTTATTGAAATTTACAATAATAAAACGTTATAATAAATTAATTTAGACATGAATGATAAAATTCAGGCCGCAAACCCTATCCGGGCAACTCGCACCGGGTGCGTTTGTGACTGTTCCGGCAGGCAACAAATCATGTGTTAGGAGGATGTATGATCAAGATCGCAAAGAAAAACCTGATTATCGTGCTGGTCCTTGCACTGGTGGTCGTTCCCTTTGGTTCCGCCGCCCTGGCGACAGAATACTTCGAGGCCGAAGATCCAAGTGGCGGTGCCATGCTGTTTGACTTTGCCGTGGTTCGGCCGGTGGGCCTCATCGCGACCGCCCTGGGGTCCGTGGCCTTTGTTCTATCCCTTCCTTTTTCAGCCATGGGTGACAACGTGGATACCGCCAGCGAAAAACTTGTCAAGGAACCCGCCGCTTTCACCTTTACCAGACCCCTGGGGGTATTCTAGTCTCACTAAAAATATCACCCCAGAGCTTGACACTCCATGGTCATTTGCAATATGACTGGCAGCGACTGGGGAATTCGCACGGGCGAATTCCCTCTTGCCATCCCACCGCAATGGGTTAACCACTGTAAAAAAGGAGGTCGCCGTGCCGGTACATGTTGTCGAACATCCACTGATCAGACACAAGCTCGCCTTAATGAGGCAAAACGATGTAACGACCAAAGATTTTAGAGATTTGGCTTCTGAACTGGCCACCTTATTGACCTACGAGGCGACCAAGGACCTGGAAACCGAAAAAAA
>JAOZPY010000020.1 GCA_029932495.1 Desulfobacterales bacterium | reverse complement strand
TGACATAGATCTGTTCAGCGGGAAGAGCGGCGGCAGACCGGGCAATGGACTTCAGACGACTCATGACCCCCGGCAGCTCGTCGCTTTTATACAGCAGTGTATGGGGGCGGGGATCTTTTTCAAGCCGCTCTTTGAACAGGTTGTGGCGAAAATCCATGTGGGAGACCCCCGGCGGCGGCACACCATGGTCCTGGGCGCAAACCGCCACGGCATCAAAAGAAAACGGCACCCCAAAACTATCCACAATCTGCCGCAATCGATCGAAGTCCAGATCGCCAAGCTCAAGGTGAGAAAATTTTCCCTCCAGGCGCAGCTGTTCCGCTTTTTCGTCTTCCACCACCTCAAGGCCCCATGAATGCACCTTTTGCCGGTCATGGTGCAGCGTGGCGGCTGCGGACATCGACAGCACCACTTGCCCCCGGCCGGCCTTTTGCCTGAGTACAGAAGTGATGTCTCCACCGCCCATTTCAACACCGGTTACCAGCAGGTTTGCGGGCAGCTGGGCCGCCTTTTGCGCCAGATATCTTACCGGAGATTTCACCACCGCCTTGTAATGCAGATCGGCCCGGGTATCGTACCACAGCACATCCATGGTGCCCGCCCCGATATCCACCATTAAAAATCGACTCATTTCTTTAAAAACCCTTCCTTGCTGTTGGATTCAGCCGCTCAAAACCGATAACACTGTCACTTGTTCTCATGTCCTGCTTACTGAAAAAATTTATCTTTTGAAAATCCGAGCCCTATAATCGATTGAATGCATCGCCGGTCATTGCCTGCGAACCCGGCTCATCAGAACAATCGCGGCCGCTGCCATTACGACATTAATGATAAATGCATGATTATATACACCGGTGGCATCCCGCAAAATTCCCGTAACCCAGTGGGTCAAGATGGCTCCCAGACCGTAAAAAGGCGTCCAGGCGCCGATAACCGTGCCCATGGCCTCCCGCGGAAAATAATCCCCGGCACAGGCCCCGTAAATCGGGAAGGTGGCCCCGTAAAACAGGGCCAAAATGCCGATAAAAATGCAAAGCACCATCCACGAACCGCCGGCCAGCAATATAACCACCAGGCATCCGGTGATCACCGTATTGGAAACCAGGATGGTTTTTCTGCGCCCCAGGTAATCGGAAAGCGGTAAAATGGTCAGCACCCCGATGACCTGGCTGATGCCGTGAACGGTGGCCAGCAGGCTGGCCCGGGCCAGCGGCAGATCCAACTGATACCTGGCATAATCCACCATAAAAGTGGTAATCCCGTAAAGGGCGTAAGCGATGGCGAAATAGGAGCCGCCGATCAACCAGAATGTGCGGTTGGCAAAAAGGGCGGCCAGCGGTATCTTGCGCTGCGGGCCTGTCCCGCCATTGCGCGCTCCAGCCGAATCTTTTTTTTCCCCCCAGGGCCTGAAGCCCGCGGCAAACGGATCGCTTCTTAAAAACACGCCGTTGACCGCCACCATGGCCAGGGCCATGGCCCCCAGAAAGAACCAGGCATAACGCCAGTTGAAGGATCTCACCACCCAGGGAAAAACAGCTCCCATGGTGGCAAACCCCAGCCCGAAGCCGGTGGAAAGAATCCCCAGGGCAAATCCCCGTCGCTGGAAGGCAAACCAGCGCTGCACCAGGGTAATCACCGGCGCCCAGAGTCCGGTGGAACCCAGTCCGGCAACACCAAAAAACAGGCAGGCCGACAACAGGCTGTGAACAGCGCCCATCAACAGCACACCGCAGCCGAGAATCAGAAGGCAGGTGGTGATCACCCGCCGGGCCCCCAGGCGATCGGTCAAATAACCGGCAAAAGGCGTGATGGCGATATAGGTCAACAGATAGGAATTGTAAATCGACCCCCCCGCGGCCCGGCCGAAACCCAGGGTGCGGATCATTTCCGGCAGGACGACACCGTAGCCGAGCCGCACCGAGTAATTGATAAAGAGGTTCACAAAACAGATACCCAGAATCACCCATGCCCAGTGCAATGTCCGCTTGGCTGTCATATACGGTCCTCCGTTGGGATTGTGTACCCTTTTTCGCCCCGCAATTGCAACCCCATTTGACTTGTTGCGGTTGGTGTGCCATAAAAGACGGTTTTCAAACGCCGGCGATAATTAATTTGGAGAGGAATTTTTTATGGATACAATCCGACATCATATTGACATTAAAACCGGGGATCGACACCTATCGGCATTGGAAGGACAAACCCTGCTGGAGGCGCTCATCGAAGCAGGTATTTTTTTGCGCACCGACTGCGGGGGCAAGGGACTTTGCGGAAAATGCCGGGTTAAAATCGACGCTGACAACCGGGCAGCCATCGATGGTCCCGATGAATCCGAAAAAAAATGCCTGGATCCGGCGGATCTGGCAGCCGGTTATCGCTTGGCCTGTCGGGTAAAGGTCACCGCGGACCTGACCGTGGATATCCCCGCCACCAGCCGGCTCAGTGCAGAAGTCGCGCAAAAAGGACTGCCGACGCTTTTTGCCGAGGTAACATCTGATGCAAGGCCATCGGCAACCGGCCCCGGCGACGCCTACGGCCTGGCCGTTGACCTGGGAACCACCACCATCGCGGTGTACCTGTGCAATCTGCACACGGCCGCCGTGGTGGCCTCCACATCGGCCAGAAATCCCCAGGCCCTGTATGGCGATGATGTCATGAGCCGCATCAGCGCGATCCAGCAGGATGACGCGCTTCTGGCACGGCTGCAAAAAATGGTGGTCCGGGCCGTTGAATGGGCGGCCACCTCCCTGTGCCGCTCCACCGGAATCAAGCCGCTGCGCATCAACACCATGACCGTGGTGGGCAACACCACCATGGTCCACATTTTCGCAGGCCGCAACCCTTCGAGCATCGGAGTGTTCCCCTACCAGCCGGATTTTGTTGATGAGCAAAGATTTGAAGCGGCTTCCATCGGCCTGGAATTCAATCCCAAAGCGGTTATCCGGACGCTGCCGCTGATTACCGGCTTTATCGGCGCCGACATTGTCGCTGCCGCCCTGGCATGCCGTTTATCCCACGCCGCGGCCGGCACCATGCTGGTGGACGTGGGCACCAACGGGGAGATCATGTACCGCACAGCCGACGGCCTGGTGGCCACCTCCTGCGCCACCGGCCCGGCCCTTGAAGGGGCCGCCATCCGCCATGGCATGCAGGCGGTATCCGGGGCCATCGATGCCGTCACCATTGATAAAGTCAACGGCCGGCCGGCCTGCTCGATCATCCAGCGGGATCCGGAAAATCCCAGAAAAGCAGCCGGTATCTGCGGCTCGGGGGTCATCAGCGCGGCCGCCGAACTACTGCGGGCAGGCATCATTTCAAAAAACGGCGCCTTTAACGCCGGTACCGATTCGCCGTATCTTCAAAAGGACAGCAACGATTTACTGGAATTTATCCTGATCCCCGCCGAACAGACCCAAGACGGACGGCCGATCACCCTCACCCAGAAAGACGTGCGGGCCATCCAGCTGGCCAAGGGCGCATTGCGCACCGGCATTGATCTGCTGTGCCGGGAAACCGGCATGCAACAACCGGCTGAAATACTGGTGGCGGGCGCCTTCGGGAGCTTTATCAACATCGCCGACGCCCTGACGCTGGGCATGTTTCCCCCCCTGGATAAAACCGAGATCAAAGTGGTGGGCAACGCGGCCGGAGCCGGGGCCGTCCGTGCGCTGATTGATGCGGGCTTTTTGCAACATGCTGGGCAGCTGACCCGTCAGACCCGGGTAATGGAACTTTCCGCCCATCCGGATTTCCAGGATATGTTTATTGAATCCCTGGCGTTTCCGTAAAAGGTGCAAGGTTCAAGGTACAAGGTAAAAGGAAAAAAATACTTTGTCCGACGAGTATGTAAGCGATTGCGAGATTTTAATCCATATGTCGGGCTGTAAGTTTTGAACCCTGTACCCGGCGCGTAGCGCTCCCCTGTACCTTGAACCTTGGACCCTGTACCTTTCCGTTATTTTATCTCCATGGTTTCCCCCCGGCGGGGGACTGTCACCGTAAAGCCCTCACTTCTGAGAAATTTAGCAAAGGCCAGCGTCTGGTCTTCTTCCCCGTGAACCAGGGCGATTTTTTTTATTTTCAGATTGGATTTTTTGAGAAAACGCAGCATCTCGGATTTATCCCCGTGGGCGCTGAAACCGCCTAGTTGGACCACGTGGGCCTTGAGGGGATATTGTTTGTTCATAAATTTCAGCAGGGGCGGCGGGCCGTTGCGGCCGGATTTCTCATAGGCGATCCCCTGCTCAAGAATCCGCCGCCCCAGGGTGTTTTGGGCCATGTAACCGACCACCAGGATGGTGTTGCGTTCACTGTGAATTTTATAACGCAGATGATGGAGAATGCGCCCGGCTTCACACATTCCCGAGGCCGCCACGACGATGTGCGGCCTGTCATCCCGGTTCAGGGCAATGGACTCTTCCACCGAGGCCACAAAATGCATCTGGTCAAATAAAAACGGATTCTGACCTTTTTTGAGAAAGGTCTGCCGGGCCTGCTGGTCGTAAACCTCAGGATGCTCGCCGAAAACCCGGGTCAGCTTGGTGGCCAGGGGGCTGTCCACGTAAACGGGCAGCCGGGGCAGTTTATTTTCGTTATAGATTTCATGCAGAACGTACAGCAGTTCCTGGGTACGGCCGAAGGCAAAAGAAGGAATCAGCAAGGTTCCGCCGCGCTCATAGGTTGCAGCCAGCACTTTTTCCAGGCCCGGCTTTAAATCGGCGACAGGCGGATGCAGGCGGTCGCCGTAAGTACTTTCCATGATCAGCAGGTCAACCGCCTGGTCCTGCCCGGCAAACGCAAGCGTCGGATCGTTGATAATCGGCTTGTCAAATCGGCCGAGATCACCGGTATAGCAAATCTTGTACTGCCGGCCGTCTTCCCGGGCGTTGATCATGGTGATGGCCGAACCCAGAATATGCCCTGCATCGTAAAGGGTGCAGGTCATATCGCGGCCAATGGTCACCGGTTCGTGATAGGGATATCCGTCAAAATAGGTCAGCGCCTGTTCAGCATCTTCAATGGTGTACAGCGGATGCACGCCTTGCAGGCGGTACTGATCCAGCAAATCGTTGATGGTTTCAAGGTTGAGACCGTGACGGTTCTTTTTCAGCAGCTTTTTAATGCGGGCAGCCTCCCGGTGCGAAACGGTATCCTTTCCGCGGCCGGTCTTCAGCCGTGAAAGCGTCGCCCGGACGGTCTTGTAATTGAGATAATTGGCATCGGACTCCTGGATATGGGCCGAGTCCGGCAGCAAATATTCACAGGCGTCTGCGGTTGCCCGCGTACAGATAAGACGGCCGTTAAAACCGTTTTTGGTCAGCAGGGGGATGCGGCCTGAATGGTCGATGTGGGCATGGGAAAGCACGGCATTGGTAAGGATGCCCGGGTCAAAGGGCATCACCTTATTTTTTTCAGCCGCTTCACTGCGCCGCCCCTGGAACATCCCGCAGTCCAGCAAAATGTGATCACTGTCGGTGCTCAGCAGATGCATGGAACCGGTGACTTCCCGCACTGCGCCGTAACATGTCAGGTGCATTTTTAAAAATCTCCTTTGATCATCCGAAGGGTTGGGGTGCCGGCAGATCCGGCAAAGGTAAGGCGGCAGCCGCTTGCCGGCAAGATTGCCCCGGCCGGGGACTGCACACGCTAAAGGCCGGCATTTGCTGCAAGATTTGATTGATAGGTGCCGGTTGAATTGGTCGGGGAAAAATGGCGCCAGCACCATCCCGCGGGGTTTTCGCCGGAGCCTTTCAATCCACAATCTTCCAGGCAGGCAATGGTAAGTTGCCAAGTATGGTAATCCAGTTCCACCTCGGCCCATCCCAGGTAGTGCAACCGCCGGTTGATCTGGGAAAGCGTCATATCAGGCTCAGCCCAGAAAGAATTTGCCAGGGTACGGATAAACCCCGGGACAAATTTGAGGTCAATGCCTTTGTTCTCCAGTCGCTGGAACAGGATCTCTTTGATTTGTTTCATACTTAGCCTGTGTTCGGGTTGACGGGTAAAAACGGGCATGAAAAAGAAAAGGCAGTTTGACAGTAATTATATTTATAAGCACAATATATATAGGATGTCAATAAAAAAAGATACAATATATGGTAGGCAGAAGGAGGCTTTACCCGCACCACCGCGGTGGGGCATTCAATGGCGCGAGCACGGGACAGTCCTTGAGCGGACCGCTACTCACGGTGAAACAGGAATGAAAATGCAGCCACCATAACGATGGCCAGGCCGAATAAAAAATAAATCAGTGTAATATATTCAAATTTTTCAAATCCCAGGCCCAGCAAACGGTCCCGACTGAGAAAATAGGCCCAGTGCATACAAAATATGTAATTGATCAGCAGGGCCAATCTCAATTTCCCGAACAACAAAGCTAACGTACTGAATAACATCAATAAAATCAACTGGGCCATGGGAATCTGCAAAGTCGTATTTAAAAAAAAGTCGGCCATTGGGTACCTCCAGTTTGTATTTACGCAGGGGTTCAAGAAATCCTGTTTAATTTTGTTCTCTATAACGATATCGTCTGCGACGCGAAAAACATTAACAAAATTATCAATCTAAGATCTTGATTTCTTATATTTAACCGGCACCGGCCGCTGATCCTTCAGCGATCATGGACTGCCAAGCACTAATGTTGAGGTTGACAGAATACTGGCACATGTTACATATGCATATCCGGCATAAACCCGTAACCCTGTTTTGAGAGAGCGTTTACGTAGATTCCTGCACCTGATTTTGATTCACGATAAAAAAAACATGCTTGGGGCCGTTGCCAGCGGCCTGCTGTTGACCGGGTCTTTTCCCAAGTTCGGATGCGACCTGCTGGTCTGGTTCGCTCTGGTGCCCCTGCTTTACAGCATAAGGAATCAGGATGCCGGAGCGGGTTTTCGCTTTGGATTTGTGGCCGGCCTGGTGCATTTCACCTCCCTGCTGTACTGGCTGGTGCCCGTGATGCGCACCTACGGCTATCTGCCGCTATATTTGAGCCTGTCGGTGCTGTTTCTTTTTGCCGCCGTTCTCGCCCTGTTTATGGCCGTATTTACAACCGCTTTGACCGTGCTGGGCACCACGCCCGCCCGGGCCATGGTGGCCATTCCGGTGTTGTGGGTTGCTCTGGAATATCTGCGATCCTTTATTTTCTCAGGATTTCCCTGGGAACTGCTGGGGTATTCCCAGTTTCTTCGTTTGCGGCTCATCCAGATTTCCGACATATTTGGCGTATACGGGCTGTCGGCCCTGATCATGCTTTGCAACGCAGCGATCCTGTTCGTTGGGCTGTATCTGATGAAAAAAAAGTGGCAAACCGCCCGTATCAGTGCACGCCTGGCAGCAGGCGCTCTCATCACCGCCGCCGCCGCCCTGGCGCTGACCTGGTTTTACGGACAGCAGCGTCTGGCCACCATTGACCGCTTAATCGCCGCCGCCCCGCAAACCCGAATCGCGGTTGTCCAGGGCAACATCGACCAGTCAATTAAATGGGATGCCGCCTTTCAAAAACAGACCGTTGCCCGCTACAACCGATTGTCACTGGCCGCCATGAAAAAAAAGCCCGATCTCATCGTGTGGCCGGAGTCAGCCACCCCCTTTTACCTGATGTACGACCAGAAGCTGTCAGAACTTGTGTTTAAGGGCATTGAACATACCCGGACCGATTACCTGATTGGCAGCCCGTCTGTTACACGCCAAGCAGCTACGGTGCAGTACTTCAACAGTGCCTATTTGATCCGCCCCCGGGAAAAAACGATTATCAAATATGACAAAACCCACCTAGTGCCATACGGGGAATATGTTCCGCTGCGAAAATGGCTGCCTTTTCTGGGAAAAATCGTTGCCCAGGTGGGGGATTTCGTTGCGGGCAAAAAGGGCCATACGCTGGTCTGGGGCAACTGGCGCCTGGGCGTTCAGATCTGCTACGAAATCATATTCCCCGGGCTTTCCCGCGCAATGGTCAGAAACGACGCCGCCCTGCTGATCAACATTACCAACGATGCCTGGTTCGGTAAAACCAGCGGTCCCTACCAGCATTTTTCGATGACGGTGTTCAGGGCGGTGGAAAACCGGCGGGCCCTGGCGCGGGCGGCCAACACCGGCATCAGCGGCTTTATTGATCCGGCCGGCCGGGTGATAGCATCATCGTCCCTGCTGCAAGAGGCGGTGATCACCCGGCCGCTTCCATTGCTGAAAGAAAAATCCTTATACACCCGCTTCGGCGACCTGCTGGCCCGAGGGTGCCTGGCAGCGGCCCTGCTGGCGATGGTACTTGCAATTGTGAAATTTACACTTAGATTAAGGCCCGGCCGGCACTGAATTGAAATTTGCTGCCGCACAAAAATAAAAACAAGCAACCACAGGAGGAACCCGCCATGTCTGTTGAACTGAAACAAAATTTAAACGAACTGAACGCCAAATTAGATCACCTGCGGAGCTATCTTTGACATTGCCGACAAGCAAAAGCGATTGGCCGAAATTGAAAAAATCATCTCCCGGGACGGCTTCTGGGATAAACCCGAGGAGGCCAAAGCACTTTTACAGGAACGCACCCGGATTTCAAACCGACTCGAACAGTTCCAGGCGCTGAACACCGATCTGGAAGAAAGCCGGATTTTACTGGACCTGGCGCTTGAAGAAAACGATGCCGAGGCCCTGCAGGAAGCCTCCGGGCAGACCCGGGCGCTTGAAAAAAAAATCGACCGGCTCACCCTGGACCTGATGCTCGACGGCGACGACGATGATAAAAATGCCATCGTTTCCATTAATGCCGGCGCCGGGGGCACCGAGGCCCAGGACTGGGCCGAGATGCTTTTCAGAATGTACTCCCGCTGGATTGAACGCAAGGGGTATAATTTTGAACTCATCGACTTTCAGCCCGGAGACGAGGCCGGCATAAAAAGCGTGACCTTCACGGCGGTGGGCGAAAACGCTTACGGCTATCTGAAAACCGAAATCGGCGTCCACCGCCTGGTACGGATATCACCGTTCAATGCCAGCGGCAAGCGTCACACCTCGTTCGCCTCGGTATTTGTTTACCCTGAACTCGACAGCAAAATTGTCATCGACATTGATGAAAAAGATCTGCGCATCGACGTTTTTCGCGCCAGCGGCGCCGGCGGACAACATGTCAATAAAACCAGCAGTGCGGTTCGCATCACGCACCTTCCCACCGGGATCGTGGTGCAATGCCAGCAGGAAAAATCCCAGCACCGCAACCGGGACCTGGCATTAAAAGTGCTCAAAGCACGTCTTTACCAGCAGGAAAAGGAAAAACAAGAGGAAAAAAAGCAGGAACTGCATGACAGCAAGGAAGACATCGCCTGGGGCAGCCAGATCCGCTCCTATATCCTGCACCCCTACCAGATGGTCAAAGACCACCGCATCAACCTGGAAGTGGGCAATGTCAACGACGTGCTGGACGGCGGCATTGATCCCTTCATCGAGGGGGTTTTACTGGCCAGAAAATGATATCCGGTACAGCCTTTCTGTGCAGGTCTCAACGGGGGACATCGTCCATGGATCCCATCGACATTATTGCCCGCTATTACGACCGGAATTCCAGGGCCTTTGAAATCCTGGTGATCCATGGCCGACAGGTGGCCCAAAAAGCCGCGGCCGCCGCTGCAAAGGTCACCCACCTGCAGCCGGACCTGGATTTTATTCAGCAGGCAGCCATGCTGCATGACATCGGCATCCTGGAGACGGACAGCCCCAATCTCGGCTGCCATGGTCCCCATCTGTACATTCAGCATGGTATTCTGGGCCGTGAACTGCTGGAAAAAATCGGCCTGGACAACCACGCCCTGGTCTGTGAGCGCCATATCGGTGTCGGCATCAGCGCGGCAGATATTCGCCGCCATCACCTGCCCCTGCCCGAACGGGACATGCTGCCGGTTTCCATAGAAGAGCAAATCATCTGCTATGCCGACAAGTTTTTTTCCAAAAACAGCAACCCCCGTTTCGCAACCAGACAGAAAACAGTCGAGCAGATAAAACGCAAGCTTGAAAAATACGGTCGCGAAAAGGTGGAGCGATTTCAAAAATGGGTAAGCTTATTTGAATAACAAAATCAAAAAGTCGGCAGGGTTACGGTGAACCCGGCCGACTTTTAAAATAAAAAGCGCTCATCTCTGTTCCCTGTCTGGCCTATCACAGTCACTTCAGGTCAATGGCCTGTTTTGGCTACCACCCCCGGATCAGATACTCATGAATCGAGTCGGCGGCCTTGCGGCCTGCGCCCATTGCCAGAATCACGGTGGCCGCTCCGGTGACAATGTCCCCGCCGGCCCAAACACCTTTTTTAAAGGTCTTGCCGGTTTGGGGGTCCGCCTCGATGTAACCCCATTTATTCAATTTCAAATCCGGTGTGGACTCCGTCAGCAGGGGATTAGCCCCCGATCCCACAGCCACGATGCACAGGTCGCACTCCAATTCAAATTCCGAACCCTCAATGGCCACCGGACGGCGGCGACCCGAGTCATCAGGCTCGCCCAGTTCCATCTTCAAGCACTGCATGCCACGCAGCCGCCCCTTGTCATCACCCCGATAACGGGTGGGATTGGTCAACAGCATGAATTCAATGCCTTCCTGCTCGGCGTGGTGGATCTCTGCGGTCCGCGCCGGCATTTCCTGGCGGGAGCGCCGGTAGACAATGCGCACCCTGTCCGCGCCCAGTCGCATGGCCGTCCGGGCGGAATCCATGGCCACATTGCCCGCCCCCAGTACGACCACGTCTTTGCCGTGGGGAATTGGGGTATCCACTTCGGGAAACTTGTAAGCCTTCATCAGGTTGGCCCGCGTCAGGTACTCGTTGGCGGAAAGAATTCCAATCAGGTTTTCTCCCGGAATATTCATAAAACGCGGCAGACCGGCGCCCACCCCGATGTAAATGGCATCGTAGCCCTCTTCAAACAGCTCGTCCAGGGACACGGTTCTGCCCACCACGGCATTGCACTCGACCCTGACACCCAGGCGTTCCAGAAAATTCACCTCCTGAGCGACAATGGCCTTGGGCAGCCTGAACTCCGGAATACCATACACCAGCACCCCGCCGGGTTTGTGAAAGGCTTCCAGCACGGTGACATCATGGCCCTTGACGATCAAATCGCCGGCAACGGTCAGCCCAGAGGGCCCGGAGCCCACCACTGCAACTTTTTTACCGGTCGGTTCGGCCCGGGGCGGCAGATCTCCGGAACCGTGTTCTCTTTCCCAATCGGCGGCAAAGCGTTCCAGGTTGCCGATGGCCACCGGTTCATCCTTTTTGCCGACAATACAGCGGCCCTCGCACTGGATCTCCTGGGGACACACCCGGCCGCACACTGCCGGCAGACTGTTCTTGCCCCAGATATGCCGGATGGCCTCGGTAAACTTTTCCTCTTTGATGAGGCCGATAAAACCCGGGATATCCACTTCCACTGGGCAGCCCTGAACACAAGTGGGCTTTTTGCACTGCAGACACCGCTGGGCCTCTCTTACGGCCATCTCCGGTGTATAGCCCAGGGGAACCTCCATGAAATTTCGGGCCCGGACCTCCGGTTCCTGCTCGGGCATCGCAACTCTGGGAATTTTTTCTTTTTTCACTTTTTTAGGTGTTTCCTGCGCCATAAGTTCCTCCCCCGGCAATTCGAATACTGCTGATCCGTCAAAGTGCCGTACCAGACAAGTTAAAAACTACTGTCATCAATCATCCACCACCCAAAAGGGGCTGCGGCCGGATACCGGTCGACCCGTTTATTCTTCCAGCATGCAAAACTCGTTATAGCATTTTTTCTCATCGTCACAGTAAGCCTGCAGGCGCATCATGAGTTCATCGTAGTCCACCTGATGTCCATCGAACTCAGGCCCGTCCACACAGGCAAATTTGGTCTGCCCTCCAATGGTCACCCGGCAACCGCCGCACATCCCGGTGCCGTCCACCATAATGGGATTGAGGCTGACCATCGTCGATACGTTGTACTCCTTGGTCATCAGGGACACGAATTTCATCATCGGCACCGGCCCGATGGCTACCGCCAGGTCAACATTTCCGGATTCAAGGATTTCCTTGAGCACATCGGTCACAAACCCGTGATGTCCGTAAGAGCCGTCATCGGTGCAAATTCGAAGTTCACTGGAGGCGGCCTTCATCTGTTCTTCCAGTATGAGCAGGTCCTTGCTGCGGGCCCCGACGATGCTGATGACATGGTTGCCGGCCTCTTTTAAGGCCCGGGTGATGGGGTGCAAAACGGCAATTCCCGTTCCCCCGCCTACGCAGACGACCGTGCCTACCTTTTCGATGTGCGTCGGTTTTCCCAGTGGGCCGATCACATCCTGGTAGGCATCGCCGACTTTCAAAGTTTTAAACAGGGCCGTGGACTTGCCGACCACCATGTAAATCACCGTGATGGTCCCTTTTTTCACATCCGTGTCCGCCATGGTCAGCGGGATGCGTTCGCCGTCTTCATTGGCCTTCAAAATGACAAACTGACCGGGCCTGGCCTTGGCCGCAATCTTGGGCGCTTCGATCTCATTGAGAATGACATTTCCTTCGGACATTTCCTCACGTTTGACAATTTTAAACATTTCAAACCTCCCGGCCGTTATCGACGATATGTATTCAACCTGCGGTCCCGCCGCACTCAAACTGCGCGAAAGCCGTTAGATAAAGAGATTAATATAGACAAAAAATATTTAAAAAAGCAAGGCAAATTATTGATATTTTTCAGCGGCGGTGGTAAATGCTGACGGGTGAAATTAATGAAAATTTTTGACAGCCATTGCCATCTTGATGATCCGGCCTTTGAGCAGGACCGGCAGGCAGTGATCGAAAACGCGCGGGCCGCCGGTGTCATCCGCCTGATGACCATTGGCGTCACCCCCGAGACATCCGCCCGGGCGGTGATGCTGGCAGATGAATATCCCGCAGTCTATGCGTCGGTGGGGGTTCATCCCCATGATGCCAAAGCGTGCAGTCTGCCGGCCTTAGAGCAGCTGGTCAGGCTGGCTGAAAACCCGAAGGTCTGCGCCTGGGGTGAAATCGGGCTGGACTTTAACCGCATGTATTCCCCACAGCGACTGCAGGAACAATGGTTCATAAAACAGCTGGAGCTGGCCGCCGGGTTGTCCCTGCCCTTAATCTTCCACGAACGCGACAGCAACGGACGTTTGCTGGAAATCCTGAAAAGCCACGGCCCGCCAGCGCTTAAAGGGGTAATTCACTGCTTCAGCGGCACTGAAAAAGAGCTTGAGCAGTACCTGGAGATGGGCCTTCACATCGGCATTACCGGTATCATCACCCTACTGTCCCGGGGGGCCGGCCTGCGCCGGCTGGCCGGCCTTGTCCCGGCCGAGCGCCTGCTGGTGGAAACCGACGCCCCCTACCTGACCCCGGCGCCTGAAAAAAACCGCACCCGCCGCAATGAGCCGGCCTTTGTCAAATCGGTGCTGCTCAAACTGGCCGAAGTGCGGCAAGCCGACCCCGAGCAACTGGCCGACACCATCTGGAACAACACCTGCCGCCTGTACGGCCTGTCATCTTAAAAGGTGCTGTCGACCCCGCCCAATAGACATTTTGGCCTCGCTTCCGGCGTCTTCGGGGCAGCAGCGACGGTGAAAAAATTGAAAGGTGTGAATTGACCGGCGCATGGTATATTCTTCCAACCGGTATGAACCTATTTCTCAGCAGCGTGCCCCTTGTTTGGGATGAGACCCAATTACATACTAACTTCAATCAGTCCCGTGCCATTCATCCCAAACAAGGGACACTGCGAAAATAAGGAATTACTGAGTATCATACCGGTTTGCAGAAAACACCATCCACCGGCCAATTCACATCGGTTTTATGGGCCCGAAAGTTATCAGAGTTCTGGTAAATGAAACCAGACTGAGCGCAAGATGCAGTTGGTTGGGTTATGGGACCGTTAAATGGTCGGAGCGACATTTAAATGGATATTTTTTTGCTGTGCAAGGCCGCACAAGGGTTTTAGCCTGAGGCGTACGATGGGTACGTCGAAGGCCAAAACCCGCGGAGAACGCCGCACAGCGGAAAAAGATCCATTTAAAACATTATCTAGCCATCAGGTGGGAAACTGCCTTTTCCAGTCCGTCCAGACTCAACTCAAACATGGGGAAAATTTCGCGGATCATGCTGATGGTGCGCGTGTAGTGCCACATGGCTGCCGGCACCGGGTTTAGCCAGGCGCAATGGGGAAACGTTTTGGCAATAAACTTCAGGCATTCGACACTGGGAAAACCGCTGCGCTCTTCAAGGTGGATGGAGCCGTCGGCGGCCATCAGCTCGTAAGGCGCCATGCTGGCGTCACCGACGATAATAAACCGGGTCTGCGGATCCCGGCGTGCCAGCTGCTCGATGCGCTGGGGTTTTTTATAGCGGGCCGGATCCTCCCAGAGGGTGGAATAAACGGTGTTGTGAAAAAAATAGGTTTTCACATCCTTGAACTGGGCCCGGGCATAATCAAAAAGGGTCTGGACCACCGCCACGTAGGGCTCCATGGACCACCCGCCGTTGTCAATCGCCAGGATCACCTTCAAACGGTCCTTCAGGGCACGGTCAAAGACAATTTCAATCTCCCCGGCGTTTTTCATGGTCTGGTAGATAGTTTCATCGATATTGACCTGGTCCTTGGGGCCCGCGGGAACCAGGTTGCGCAGCCTTTTTAAAGCCTCGCCGACCAGCGACTGGGTCAGCGGTCCGTTATGGGAATAATCTTTATACCGCCGGTCCATGGCCACTTTCACGGCAGACTTGTTTCTTGACATGCCGCCCACGCGCATGCCCCCGGGATGATATCCCGAATGGCCCACCGGCGAATACCCGCCGGTGCCGATCCACTTGGAACCCCCATGATGCGCTTCGGTCTGGTCTTTCAGCCGTTCCTTAAAATATTCGATCAATTCCTCGGGGGACAATCTGCTCAGCGCCGATTCATCGATGCCCAGCATTTTTGAAAGCTCACGAGGATTCTGCAGCCAGGCGTCAAGCATCATTCGAGCCATTTCATCCAGCTCGAGGCCTTCGGAATCAGGCAACTCAGCGCCCTGGAAATGATGCGCGAACACCTGATCAAAAAGATCAAAATAACGCTCGCTCTTGACCAGCACCGTGCGTGAAGCCGTGTAAAAATCATCCAGCCCGGCCACCAGGCCGGCGGCCAGCGCCTTTTGCAGGGTCAAAAAAGAGGTGGGGCTGACCGGAATTCCGACTTCTTTTAACTTGTAGAAAAAATCGACAAACATCTCAGTACATCCGCCGGCCGGTGCCCATCGCCTGGGCACGCTGCAAATCCTGGCTTTTTTTGAACAGGACCCCCAGATACGGCATATCGCCTCTGGCCAATTGTTTGGGTTTGAAATCAGGATCGGCCCTCAAGGCCCGGATCCAATTGATCAATTCCCGGGTCGCGGGTTTTTTTTCAATGGCATCCAGATCACGCAGGCGGTAAAAAGCCGCAATGGCTTTTTCCATCAGGTCCGTATCAATGTCGGGAAAATGAACAGCGATGATCCGGCGCATCATCTCCGGGTCAGGAAAAGCGATATGGTGAAAATTACACCGGCCCAGGAAAGGATCCGACAGACTTTTCTTGGAGTTGGAGGTGATGATGATCACCGGACGAAACCGCGCTTTAATGGTTTTGTCAATTTCGATGATATCAAATTCCATCTGGTCCAGCACATCCAGCATGTCGTCCTGAAAATCCGTGTCGGCCTTATCGATTTCGTCGATTAAAAGCACCGTGCGGGCGTCCGCCGTAAAACTCTGGCCGATTTTGCCCATTTTGATGTAATCTTCGATATTGCTGACATCCCGGCTGGAATCTCCAAACCGGCTGTCATTCAGACGCGTCAGGGTGTCATACTGATACAGGGCATCGATCAGCTTCATGCTGGATTTCACGTT
>JAOZPY010000306.1 GCA_029932495.1 Desulfobacterales bacterium | reverse complement strand
TGGTGGCCCTGGGATGGGTGCTGATTTACAAGTGCTCCGGGGTGCTCAACCTGGCCATGGGGGAAATGACGCTGATCGGGGCTTACATATCCCTGAGCTTTTACAACATGGGGGTGCCGTTTGTGCTGGCGCTGGTCATTTCCCTGGTGATCGGATTTATCCTGGGGATTGTAACCGAGCGGATTTTTCTGGACAAACTGATCGGCGAGCCGGTGTTAAGCGTCATTATGGTGACCGTGGGACTGTCCTTTTTCTTTCGCGGCTGCATTGAGTTGATCTGGGGGACGGATACGCGCGTTTTTCAGCCGGCGATTTTTTCCATCGAACCCATTCACATCGGGCCGATGATTGTCGGCCAGGTGTACCTGTGGAGTTTTGTGGCCGCCATTATCCTGCTGCTGCTTTTTGTGGCCTTTTTTAAATACACGCGCTGGGGACTGGCCATGCAGGCGACCGCAGACGATGAAATGGCGGCCCTGTCGCTGGGCGTCAGTGCGCGCTTCGTGTATGCGGCGGCCTGGGCCATCGCTTTTATGGCCGCCGGTGTGGGCGGCACGCTGTTGGGCAACATCAACGGGCTGAACATTTCCGTCAGTTTCCTGGGATTGCTGGTACTGCCGGTAGTCGTTCTGGGGGGGCTCAATTCGGTTCCCGGCGCCATAGTCGGCGGCGTAATCATCGGGGTGCTGCAAAATTTCAGCGGAGCCTACCTGGACCGTTTTTTCCCAGGGGGTGTCAAGGAAATTGCCCCGTTCGCCTTTATGGCCGTATTTTTGCTTTTCAAGCCGTATGGGCTGTGGGGATGGGAGAGAATCGAAAGGGTCTAACTAAGTTGAAATGGCCCTTTTCCCGATGAGCGGCGTTCTCCGCGGGTTTCATCCTTCAACGGACTGAAACGCCGGGAAGCAGGGAGGCTTATTAATGGGAAAAATCCATTTTAGCCTTCAGGCTTTCCAGCTTTCAAACTCTGACGAAGGCGGGATTTGCGGCCTTGCTCATCGAAAAAATTGCTCATTTCCTGGCACTGGAGATGCGAACAATTAATTTGGCACATATTAATATAAACCTGTAAGCCTATCAGATAAAATTCGGAGAGATTACATGTCGACAACCTGGCTTCCGTGCGGGGAATATCATCAGAACTACGAACAGGATCATGCCTGGTTTCAGACCAGGTTTATCCAGGGCAAGATGATCCTGCTGGCGTTGTGCATTTTCATCTTCATTCCCCTGGTGGCGGATGACTATTGGCTCAGCGTCTGCAACCAGGTCGGCTACACGATCCTGGGAGCTCTGGGCGTGCAGCTGCTCATCGGCTTCTGCGGCCAGATCACCCTGGGTCATGCCGCCTTTCTGGCCGTGGGCGCTTATACCAGCACCCTGTTGATACTGGAGTTTCCCTGGCCGAAAATACTGCTCGACTGGGGCTTGGCCTATCCCATCAGCATTGTCCTGGCGGCTGTTGTGGCCGGCATCTGGAGCGTGCTTTTCGGACTGCCATCGGCCCGGGTAAAAGGGTTTTATCTGATTTTAACCACCATGGCGGCCCAGTTTATCACCGTTGATTTTATCATCACCCAGTATGTCAGCCAGATCGGTGGCCGCGGGCAGGCTTTTTCCCTGCCGCCGGGAACCATCAAGATTGGACCGTGGGTGATTGACAGCGATTTAAAGATTTATTTCGTGATGCTCATTTTGGTCATTCTATGCGTGATGGCGGTGGTCAACCTGTTGCGCTCACGGGCCGGGCGGGCCTGGGTGGCGATCCGCGACAATGATATTTCCGCCGAAGTCATGGGCATCAATGTCGTCAAGTACAAGCTGCTCGCCTTTTTCGTGGCCGGGTTTATCGGCGGAATCGCCGGTGCTTTCTGGATCAGCAACCTGGCGGCCATCAGCCCCGAGCACTTTCCTTGGTCCTGGTCCCTGTGGCTGGTGGGAGTCATTCTTATCGGCGGGGTGGGCTCCATTCACGGCACGATTTTCGGTTCCATGTTTATGGTGCTGGTTATGGAAGTGCTTCAGCTGGTTATCATGCAATTTGCCGATACGGCCATTGGCGAGAGATTGTTCATGGACTTTTTGTTTCTCAAGGAAGCTGCTTTTGGTCTGGCCATCTGCGCTTTTATGATTTTTGAGCCCAAAGGACTGGCCTATCGCTGGTGGCAGATAAAGAATTATTTTAATTTATGGCCTTTTTCATACTAGGCAAAAAGGAGGTGATACGTTTACTGGCATGGGATGTGTTTAATTACCGCCGACTTTCCATTGAAAGGAGGAAACTATGAAATCCAAGCTTTTAATTATTTTAATGGCGTTTTTCCTGATCGCGGGATATTCCACTGTTGTTGGGGCCGCAACCGTTAAAATCGGTGCTCTCAACGACATGACCGGAGCGACTTCCGATGTGGGCAAGGATTACGCCCTGGGAATTGCCGAAGCCATCCATTATATCAACGACAATGGCGGCATCAACGGCAAGCAGATCAAACTTTACCAATTTGACTACGGTTACCGTATTCCGGAGGCTTTGACCAAATACAAACTGTTCAAACGGCTTAAAGTCGCCGCCGTGTTGGGATGGGGTACCGGTGATACGGAGGCATTATCCCCCACGATTGCCCGGGACAAAATGCCTTACGTGTCCGCATCCTATTCGGCTCATTTGACGAATCCGAAAAAAACGCCTTATAATTTGTTTTTTTCAACAAGCTATTCGACCCAGGCCCGGGGATTAATCACTGCTTGGTTTGATAAAAAATGGCCCAAAAACAAGGACTATGGCAAGCGCAAACCCCGAATCGCCATGTGCTATATGTTTGCTTCTCCTTTCAGCAGCTCATCTATCAAGGCGGCCAAAGATCAGGCCAAGCTGCTGGGATTTGAGATCGGTCCAGACCAGGATGTTTCCCTGTTCGCCATCGACACAAAGAGCCAGATTCTCACCCTGAAGGCGTTTAAGGTTGATGTGGTTCTGCATACCAATACGGTGATGTCCGTTGCATCAACATTGCGAGATGCCTATGCGATGGATCTGGGTGCTGATCACATCATAGTGAACTGGGGTTATGATGAAAATTTGCCCAAACTGGCCGGAAAGGCGGCCGAGGGGGCAATCGGATGTGCACCGTGGGCGTTTTTTGGCCAACATGTTGCGGGCATGGACAATGTGGTGGCCTATGCCAAAAAGTACACCCCTGGGGTCCCCCCGGAAAAAAGAACCATTCATACGGTGCAGGCATGGGCCAATGTTCTCGGTTTGGTGGAAGCATTAAAGAGGGCCGAAAAGGCCGGGGGATTGACGGGCGAGAACATTCTGAAAAAAGGTTTTGAAACCATGCGAAACCACGAATTGGGATTGGGTATCGCTCCAGTTACTTTTACCTCCACAGACCACCGTCCCATGAGCGAGGCCAAAATATATGAATACAAGGCTGGAAAATTCATAACGCTTGAAAATGTTGATCTGAAGAAACGCTGGCCCAATAAATGGAAAAACGAGTGGCTCGGCTGGTAGCCGTTGTTTGACTGTTGATGGTTGTCAATTGGTGATTTTAAAAGCTGAAATATTGGCATTCGATTTAATTGCAACCAATCAATTGTCATGACTCCCGAAGGAGGTCCAAAACCATTGCTCGACAATAACATGATCTTAAAGATCAACAACATCGAGGTCAAGTACCACGAAGTGATTCTTGTGATCAAAGGCGTTTCCATCGAGGTTCCCGAAGGGGGCATTGTCGCCCTGCTGGGAGCCAACGGTGCCGGGAAAAGCACGACCTTAAAGGCCATCTCCGGGCTGCTTAAGCACGAAGACGGCGAGGTCACCGACGGTTCGATCGAATTCATGGGCCAGCGCATTGATAAAATGGGGCCGGAAAAGATCGCCAAAATGGGCATTGTCCAGGTGATCGAAGGTCGCCGGGTGTTCGAACACCTGACGGTGGAACAGAACCTGAAGGTGGGCGCGCACATGAAAAAGCACGGCCGGTCGATCAAAGAAGGGCTGGAGATGGTATATCACTATTTCCCCCGGCTGAAAGAAAAGCGCAATGAAACCGCCGGGTTTATCAGTGGCGGGGAACAACAGATGACCGTGGTCGGACGGGCCCTGATGACGAGTCCCAAGCTGATTTTGCTGGATGAGCCTTCCATGGGCCTGGCACCGCTTTTGATCCATGAAATCTTCAACATTATCCAGCAACTCCACGAGAAAGAAGGTATTTCCATTCTCCTGGTCGAGCAAAACGCCAAGTTGGCCCTCAATGTGGCGCCTTTTGCCTATGTGCTGGAAAACGGGCGCGTCGTGATGGACGACACGGCTGAAAAGCTCAGGGAAAATCCGGATATCAAGGATTTTTACCTGGGCATGACCGATTTCGGGGGAAG
>JAOZPY010000305.1:1676-4414 GCA_029932495.1 Desulfobacterales bacterium | reverse complement strand
GATCTTCAGCCCCCAAGGCCTTCATTTCAAAGGTTTTCAACTCATCGGTGATATATCGCTCGGCGTTGACCAGGGTCTGCTTGCGCACGTAATGATCGGGAACATCATCAGCGCGTCCCTTGGGAACCTCCAGATAATAGCCAAAAACCTTGTTGAACCGGACTTTCAGGGTGCTGATCCCAGTTGCCTGTTTTTCGCGCACTTCCAGTTGAGCCAGCCATCCCTTGGCATCCCGGCTGATCTGCACAAGCTCATCCAGTTCCGGGTGGTAACCGGTTTTAATGATTCCCCCCTCATTGATGGTCGGCGGTGCGTCTTCACGGATGGCACGGTCAATCAGTGCGGCCAATTCGCTGAGAGCATCCAGATTTTCAGGTGGGGTGAAAAGTTCGGATTGCGTATTCGAAAGCTGTGCCCAGATCACCGGTAGCATCTGCAGTGATCGTTTCAGCGCCACCAGGTCCCGGGCATTGGCATGGCCCATGACAATCTTGCTGCCTATCCGTTCAAGATCGTACACGGATTTTAAGCTTTCCCGCAGGTCCCGTCGCAATTGGACCTTGTCCCTGGCCTCTTGCACAGCCTCGTGGCGTCGCCGGATTTTTTCCATATCAATCAGCGGATAGCGCATCCATTCTGCCAGCATGCGGGCGCCCATAGCGGTCAGTGTACGGTCGACGATGCCGATGAGTGTTCCCCGTCGAGATCCACTGCGAATATTGCGTGATAATTCCAGGTTCTGCCAGCTGCGCTCATCCACCAGCAAATGGTTTTCAATGAAATAGGTTTCCAGGCCGCTCAGATGCTGCAAGGTCTGTTTCTGGGTTTCACGTACATAGTAAACTACGGCCCCAGCCGCCCGAATCCCGGCTTTCATGTGTTCACAACCGAAACCTTCCAGGCTGATGGTATGAAACTGCTCGGTAAGCCGCTCGTATCCTCGTTTGTACTCAAATGCCTGATCGTCAAGATATGAAACCGTCACTTCGGGCAAGCTTTGACGGATGGGGGCGGCGTCATGGGAATTTTTTAAAGAAGCCGGCAGCAGCAGCTCGTGTGGGCTGATGCGACTGACCTCCTCCATCAGCGCCGCCAGGCTGCGTGGCTCAGTAACCCGGAAAGTTCCGGTGGAAATGTCTAAACGTGCGATTCCGTAACCGTTGTCGTTAATAGCCACGGCCAGAACGTAATTATTGGTGCGCTCATCAAGAAATTCATCTTCAATAATCATACCCGGTGTGATCACCCGCACCACTTCTCTTTTGACCAGGCCCTTGGCTTTGGCCGGATCTTCAACCTGATCGCATACCGCCACCTTGTACCCATTGTCAATCAGGCGGGCGATATAATTTTTAGCCGCCCGATGGGGCACACCGCACATGGGCACCGGGGATTCATCGTTTTTGTTACGGGAAGTCAGGGTAATCTGCAGCACCCGGGAAGCAACCTGGGCATCCTCAAAAAACATTTCGTAAAAATCGCCCATGCGGTAAAAAAGGATCGTATCTGGATACTGCTCTTTGATGCGCAGGTATTGCGCGATCATCGGGGTGGATTTGGGAGGACTCATGGATTAAACGGAAACCTGCAGGCTGAGTTCCTGTGCCAATGGACGATAATGGATTCCATTCCGCACGTGCCACTCGTCACTTGTCACTATTCACTCGTCACTTTCTTTTAACTTGTCACGATCCTTCAAACTCTTCACTATTCACTCGTCATTCATCACTATCTTCTAATTTTTCTCATCGGCCGCTGCCGGCGTATTATCGGTATCAGCACCAGAGGAATGCTCTCCGGCTTTTTCGGTTTCGCCTTTAAAGGATTCCACGGGCATGGTCTGGGTGGCGGGAAAATTGCTGCCGGTCTCTGATGACCCGCTATCCGATGGGCTCTCAATGCCTTTTAATGCATCAATCTCGGTTCTTAATTCAGACAGTTCTTTGTTGTGTTTGGTAATTGTTGCATTAAGTTTTTTAATGGTTCGCCTGGCTCTGAAGCGGGCAGACACGTTAAAAAGAAACGTAATGATAATGCCGGCTAAGAAGAAAATCAAGGTCAAAAGCGCGTTGGCCATTTCCGGCAGGTGATACTCCTTCACCCACAAATTGATCCGCAGGGTTTGTTTTGCCAGAAAAAATTCCTGGTTTTCAAAAATCAACAGCGCCAGAATTCCAAAAATGATCGCCCAAATTACCAGGGTTGATTTTTTCATGTAATTTCTCCATTAATTTTTAATAGTTAAATCCATTTGTTGAAAGTATGGCTTTAAGTTATTAAACGTCTTTTGAAGATGCTCGGGGATAACCCGGACATCCGCAAAAACCGTCAGGGCATTCGTATCGCCGAACCAGCGGGGAACAATATGAAAATGCAGGTGTTCTTCAACGCCGGCACCGGCAACTTTGCCCAGGTTCAGCCCGACGTTAAATCCATCGGGCTTCATGACCTTTTTAAGGATGTCCACCGATCGTTGCACTGTGGCCAGCAGCTCCCCCATTTCTTTTTTGCACAACTGGTCTAAACCTGAAACATGCCGGACCGGGGCCACCAGAATGTGACCATTGATGTATGGGAACTTGTTCATGACCACCAGGGTGTCGGAGCCCTTAAACAGGGTTAGGTCATCTTTTGCACCCTGGGCGTCACAAAAAACACAACTGTCTTCTTTTTCGGCTAAAATATATTCGATCCGCCACGGCGCCCACATCGTTTTCACGGCTATCGTCCCTCGCATC
>JAOZPY010000305.1:0-1576 GCA_029932495.1 Desulfobacterales bacterium | reverse complement strand
ACTCGCATGCTCAGGGAAGATTTTCCGGCAAAAACCGCCACTGTCACCGGCGTCATCGTGCAGATAAAAACGTCGCCGCCGTTTTCAATGATCACCTGATCGGTAAATTCCAGCAGTCCCCGCCCCACCTGTTCAGCGATGGCTCCAGCCACGGCAGCCATGGGCCCGACGCCTGCACTTTGAGCGGCGGCGGCCATTTCAGTGACAATTTTCGGTGCGGGGCCATTCAGCTTCCAGGGAACCAGCGTCGCAGCGAAATCCGGATGGGTTGCGATAAATGCCTCCAGGTAGCTGCGTTGCTGCAAAATCAGTTCCCGGGTTTGCTGCTCCAGTCTTTCCCCGGCGTGCACCATAAGATCAGTTTCTTTGACCATCACCTGAAAAGAAACTAATTTTTCAGGGTGAACCCGATTGCGGTAAGTTCGCTTTTGATACATACCCGTTTGTTGCCTGATCGCTTTTTCAGTATTTAATCCGGTTTGTTGAAATATAAAGCTGGAACCCAACCGAAAGGCTGAAAAGCTGGGAGGCCTGGAAAAAAATCTTTTGGCTTCACAGCTTTCCAGTCTGAACTTTAGACACAATCAGCCCTCCATAGATTGAATCCGCGGTCGCATTTCCTCCGGGCACTGGTTCAGAAAATATTGATCGGTCATCCCAGAGATAAAATCCCTGACGATTTCTGCCGGCTGATGTTGTTTAATGTAATCGGACGACATGTCCCTGAGAAACTGGCGAAAAATCACCGATTGGCTGCGCTGGTGGTGAATATCTTCAAGATAGGCATCAAAAAGCTTTTCAAAAAGGGCTGTTATGCGCCCGGTCTGTGATTTGATTTTCGGATTCATATAGATACGTTCAAGGTTAAAGGATTTTAACAGTTTCAACGCTTCGGAAACCTCGGGGCTGAACGCGATATGCGGTTGATGATCGCTGTTGCGGATAATGTCCGTGACCAGGTTGAATACAATGGTCCCATTGGTGTTTCCAAGCACCTCTACGCTTTGCTGCGGCAAATCAGAGCGCTGGATCAGCCCCAGCCGGATGGCATCCTCAATGTCCCGGCCGATGTAACTGACCGTATCGGCCATACGGACCAAACAGCCCTCCATCGTCATGGGGATCAGGTCCACTCCGGCGTCCTGTCGGCGGGCCGCCATCAGCGACTGCATTTCGGCAAATGTTCTGGCAGGTGCCGGTGCCAGTTTTTCACTGTGTAGCTCCCCGTCGTGACACAGAACTCCATCCAGGGTCTGTAAACATAGATTCCATCCCTTGCCCTTGCGTTCCACCCGGTCCAGGAACTGAACACTCTGCAAGTTGTGATGAAAATACCCGATACCGTTTTTGTGACAGATCGCGGAGAGGATCCGTTCGCCGTCGTGACCAAAGGGAGTGTGTCCAATATCATGCCCCAGGGCAATGGCCTCGATCAAATCTTCATTGAGACATAAAAAGCGACCGATGGTCCTGGCAATTTTTGATACCAGCTGCACATGGAGCACCCGGTGGGTGATGTGATCATTGCGCACCAGGTAAAACACCTGGGTTTTGTCAATATAGCGGGCATAGGCCA
>JAOZPY010000304.1:3060-4428 GCA_029932495.1 Desulfobacterales bacterium | reverse complement strand
CCACTTCTATTTTTACTCCGGTCGGTGATCGAAAAAGCGTTTTGATTTTCTCTCGGACCTGGGCAGCGTACAGTTGTCCACGATATCCACTTCGCAGCTGACCATGATCTTCTTTTTAATTTCGTTTTGCACCGCTGCCGCCAAGCGGGGTTTGGCCTCGGCCTCAAAATTTTCGCAGCACTCCAGCCGGATGATCATGTAGTCTCTGCCGTCGTCTCTGCGCTCCAGGTGCACCTGGTATTCACTGCCGGCATCAGGGATGGTGGACAGTACTTCATCAATTTGCCCCGGGTAGATGTTCACCGCCCTAAAGATGAGCATGTCATCCGAACGGCCCAGGATGCGATCATGCATGGGCAAAATATTGCCGCATGAACATGGATGGTCAATCAAACGGCTGAGATCCCGCGTGCGGTACCGGATCAGAGGTGCAGCCTCCTTGCACAGGGTGGTCAGCACCATTTCCCCGACTTCACCGGGGGCCACCGGTTCAAGGGTTTCCGGGTCGATCATCTCCAGGATATAGTAATCCGCCCAGTAATGAATGCCTTCGTGCCGGGGACAATCCAGTCCCGTTCCCGGGCCGTAAAGCTCGGTCATCCCCGGAATATCAAACATGTCCTCCAGCCCAAGCAGTTCTTTGATCCGTCTGCGCATGGCATCGCTGCTTCTTTCCGAGCCGAAAATCATTTTTTTAAGTGCAATTTTATCTTTGAGATTTCTGCGATTGACCTCCTCGGCCATCAGCAAACCCATGGAGGCCGTGCAACACATCACGGTGGACTGTAAATCCACCAGAAACTGGCACTGCAGATCAACGTTGCCCGGTCCCACCGGAAGTGCCATGGCGCCGAATTTTTCGCATCCCAGCTGAAAGCCGACGCCGGCTGTCCAGATTCCATACCCCACGGCGATTTGCACCCGATCTTCCACCGTAAGTTCGGCCATCTCGTAACAGCGGGCAAAAAAATGGGTCCAGTCGTCGATATCTTTTGGGGTGTAGCTTAAAATTTTACGCTTCCCCGTGGTGCCTGACGAGGCGTGAATGCGGACCACCTCGTGCCGGGGAACCGCTAAAAGAGGAAACGGATAGCCTTCACGCAAGTCATCGGCCGTTGTAAACGGCAGCCGACGAAGGTCATCCAGACTTTGAATGTCTTCGGGATGCACCCGCGCCTGATCCAGCCTGCGGCGGTAAAAATCACTGCCCCGGTAAGCATGCGCAACCGTCCACTGAAGGCCCTTTAACTGGTGTTGCTGCAGTTCATCGACAGAGTTGAAAGACGGCATAAATGTTCTTGCCATGAATAAACTCCTGAGGATTAGATCAACGAAAATCTCAGCCAATGTCTCAGTTAGTAAGAAGCA
>JAOZPY010000304.1:1325-2960 GCA_029932495.1 Desulfobacterales bacterium | reverse complement strand
GGCCTGCTCGATGCTCACATATTCGTTGAGTACATCGGCAGCTACCGCCTGGGGGTCCCGCTTAAAGGGATCGCCATAGCCGCCTCCACCGGCGCTGTAAAACTTGATGATATCGCCCGGCTGGCACAGGGTCAGCCCGCTGGGATCAGCGGGTTGATCACCCACCATAAATTTTGCACCGGCACCGGGCCCGCCGCCGAACAGCCCCTGGGGCGGATACTTGAAACGACCCGCCTGGACCGCAATCGATGTGGGCCCCTGGGGGGCGGTCTCGTCGTCCGGTACGCGAATAATCATTTTTCTTCCCAGCCCGCCGCGCATTTTCCCGGGCCCGCCCGAATCGCATACCAGAGCACGTTCTTCGACGATCAGCGGCGTGTCGCTTTCAAATATTTCGACCGGCGTGTTGGCGCCGTTGGCGGGAAAAATAGCGCAGTGATGTCCATCCATGCGACTGCTGGCCCCCAGGCCGCCACCGCGAATGATCATGGTCAGCCAGGATTTGCCGTTGGCGCGTTTACCGTAAAAAATATTGGTCTGGGCCGGAGTGCCGCCGCTTTCGGCGATAATATTGTCCGGGGTGGCCTTTGCCAGGGCCTTGAAGACCATCTCGGTCATGAAATGACCGATCTGCATTCGGGCCGCCACGGCCGCCGGAAACTTGCAGTTGACCACTGTGCCTTCGGGCGCGGTCATCCTCACGGGGCGAATCGCCCCTTCATTGATGGGGATGTCCGGATCAAAGGCGCTTTTGATGCCCATGAAAACATAAGCATAGGTAAAGTTGTAAACCACGTTGCCACCCCAGTCCACCTGGGGCGAAGTGCCGTCAAAATCAATGTGGATATCGCTGTCCTTGACATTGACGGTCAGCTTGATGGTGATGTCCTTGCGTTTGCCCGCACCTTCAATGACACCTTCATAGGGATACACGCCGTCAGGAATGCCGGCGATGGCGGCGCGCATGCTCTTTTCCGTACGCGTGATGATCTCATCGGCCAGATCATCCAGGCTGTCCAAGCCTTCATCTTCAAGCATTTCGAGGACCTTTTCGGCGCATACGTGGTTGGCCGCCACCTGGGAGCGGATGTCCCCGGTAACCTCCTCGGGGGTTCTCACGTTCCAGCGGATCATCTCCAGCACCTCTTCGTTAAGAACACCGGCGTCGTATAGTTTGAGCGGCGGTATAAAAATTCCCTCTTCATACACTTCCCGGTTGTCGGAGGCCACCCGGCCGCCGATGTCGGAGTGGTGAAACACGCAGGCGGTAAATGCCACCGGACGCTGCTTGTAAAAAATGGGACTCATCACGCAGACATCATTCAAATGCCCGGCCAGCAGCCAGGGATCGTTGACGATGTAAACATCACCGGGACGATAAGCCTCCAGGTCAATGGCGTTGATCATTTTTTTAACACCCAGGGCCATGGCGCCGGCCTGGCCCGGCGTGCAGAAGGTGCCCTGCACCAGCTCCTGTCCCCGGCTGTCGGTGAACATGCAGGTATAATCGTGGGCATCGCGCAACAGACTGGAAAATGCCGTGCGTGCCACCGATGCGTCTGCCTCGTCCACAATGGATACCAGCCGTCGCCAGAGTATCTCCAGCGTAATCGGATCAAAATTGGAATTCGGAAT
>JAOZPY010000304.1:0-1225 GCA_029932495.1 Desulfobacterales bacterium | reverse complement strand
GGAATTCGGAATGTTATTTATTCCATTGTTATTCGACATACCTCATTTTCCTCCAAAGCAAGTCAGGTAAATACCTTAATATTGAATGGTCACTTTCTTTCTTTATTGCTTCCCACTTCCGCATTCCGACTTCCGAATTCATTTCATTCTCACTTCCCCATTCTTTTCTATTCCGACTTCCGCATTCCAACTTCCGCATTCAGAGTGATCCACACAAACCCATACTCATCGATCCTGATGCGGGCATCCTCGCCCACAATGATGGTAGATTCCTTCTCCTCAATAATCGCCGGCCCTTCCATGGCCGCTCCCGGAAAAAGTTTGAAGCGATCATAAACCGTAAAGGGAATGTATTCTTTTCGGGCCAGGGAAAACGCCTGCCGTTTGCCTTTGACGGCATCTGCAATATTGTTTCCGGTCGGTTGCAAAAGCGGGATGCGAAACTCACGCTGCGGCAGGCTGGCGCGCACTTTGAAGGTAACAAATTCAACCGGCGTTTCCGGGTAGGTGCGGCCGTAAAGCTTCTTGTACATCTGATCGAAAAGTTCCCGGATCTGTATTTTTTCCCACTGGTCAAAGGGTTTTTGTTCAATGGCGATATCGGTTTCAGCCCCCTGGCCGACGAAACGCATCATCAGGGTGCGTTCAAAAATAACGGTTTCATCTTTGCCGGCCTGCTGTAAAATGGCCGCCCCTTCTGTTTCCAATTCGTTAAACAACGCTTCGATATCGCCAAAATCCGCCTCATCCAGGGCAACGCGGTGGCTGCGGGTCAAATCGAAGGCCACTGGAGCGGTAAAAAACCCGAGGGCGGACCCCACTCCGGCCAGGGGGGGCACCAGGATACGCGGTGCGCCGATTTTTTTGGCCAGGCCATAGGCATGCACCGGCCCTGCTCCTCCAAAAGCGGAGATGGTGACAATATTCGGATTGCCCCCTTTTTCAGCAATATGGGTTTTGGCTGCGGCGGCCATGGTTTCGTTGATCAGATCATGAATACCATAAGCAGCCTCCACCACCGAGGTGCCCAGCGGTTTGGCGACTTTTTCTTCCAACGCCCGCCGGGAGGCGTCCTTGTCCAGCGGCATGCTGCCGCCCAGGAAATAATCCGGATCCAGGTAGCCCAACACCAGGTCCGCATCGGTAACCGTCGGATTTTCTCCTCCCCGCGCGTAGCAGGCCGGCCCCGGGTCAGCCCCGGCGCTTTCCGGACCCACCTGCAGCA
>JAOZPY010000303.1 GCA_029932495.1 Desulfobacterales bacterium | reverse complement strand
AAATATCCTTCAAGGATTTCAAGGGGGCCGGCCCGCTGGTCACCAGTTTTGCGAACAATACCAACCGTCTCATTGAGCGTACCTTTGCGGGTCGAATGGGACCGCTTGAAGCGGCCTGCCGGGATCTCGGAGGAGTATCGCTTGCAGCAGACCTTGTAGCTGTGGATTTAAGCGTGAAGTTTGAGGCCCTGCCCCGCGTGCCGCTCTATCTGAGCTTTAACGATCAGGATGAAGATTTTCCCGCCCAGTGCAACCTGCTGTTCGAAAAATCAGCCGAACAATACCTGGACAGCAAAAGCCTGTTTGCCCTGGGCACGTTTCTCGCCGGCCGGCTGATCATGGCGGTTGAAAACATCTGAAGGGCAAGCCGCCAGGATGTAAAGGAGATAACCATGAAAACAATCGCTCTCGGCTATGAGGGTCTGACATTAGATGATTTAATATCCGTCGCCCGGGACGGCGCCCCGGTGAAGGTGACAAAAAAGGCAGCCCGGCGGATTGTCAAAACCCGCAAACTGGTGGAAAGTTGGGTGGACGATGAAAAAACCATCTATGGGATTACCACTGGATTTGGGGCTTTGAGTGATGTGGCCATATCGAAGAAGGACACCCGCAAGCTTCAGCAAAATATTCTCATGAGCCATGCGGCCGGTGTGGGCGATCCTCTTGATGAGCCGACCGTGCGTGCGGTGATGGCGTTGCGCATCAAGGATCTGGCCAGAGGACACAGTGGCATCCGCCTGCAGACCGTTGAACACCTGGTGACCATGCTCAACGCAGGGGTCTGCCCGGTTATCCCCCAGCAGGGATCGGTGGGGGCCAGCGGGGATCTGGCTCCCCTGGCTCATCTGGCGCTGGTGCTGCTCGGCCGGGGACAAGCTTTTTATAAAGGCCGCAAGATTTCCGGTGCCCGGGCACTTAAGAACTGCGGCCTGTCCCCCATCCGGCTGGAGTCCGGCGAGGGGCTGGCCCTGGTAAACGGCACCCAGGTGATGACCGCCATCGGGGCGCTGGCGGTCTATGATGCCCTGCGGCTTTCAAAGATAACCGATATCGCGGCGGCCATGAGCCTTGAAGTTTTAATGGGCAGTCGGACCGAATTCAATGCCAAGATCCATCGGGTGCGACCGCATCCCGGCCAGGCGGCCTGTGCTGAAAACATGGAGCGCCTTACCCGCGACAGCGAAATCATTACTTCCCACAAGGACTGCTCCCGCATCCAGGATGCCTATACCCTGAGATGCTCACCCCAGGTGCACGGCGCCACCTTGGATGCCGTCACGTATTGCCGCCGGGTGATCGAAACGGAGATGAATTCATCTACCAACAACCCGTTGATTTTCGCCGATTCAGGGGATTTTCTGCTGGGCGGTAATTTTCATGGCCAGCCGGTGGCCCTGGCGCTTGATTTTCTCAGCATTGCGGCCGCGGAACTGGCGAATATTTCCGAGCGACGCATCGAGCGGCTGGTAAACCCCAAGTTAAGCGGGCTGCCCGCGTTTCTGGTGGCCGACGGCGGTCTGAATTCCGGTTTCATGATTGCCCAGTATACGGCTGCGGCCCTGGTTTCGGAAAACAAGGTGCTGTGCCATCCGGCCAGCGTGGATTCCATCCCCACCTCGGCCAACAAGGAAGATCATGTCTCCATGGGCACCATTGCGGCCCGCCAGTGTCGGGAAGTTATCCGCAATACGGAAAACGTGATTGCCATTGAGCTGCTATGTGCCGCCCAGGCCCTGGACCTGTTTACCAACCTCAAGCCCGGTGAGGGGACCCTGGCGGCCTACCGCGTGATCCGTAACGCAATTTCGCACCTGAAAAAAGACCGCATCCTGTCTGCCGACATCGCGGCCATGAAAACGCTGATACGCAGTGGAAAGATCACCGCGGCGGTGGAGCAAAAAGTGGGCGCACTCGGGTAAAGCGGCAATCGGGCGGAGCAGTTCAAAATATCAGCGCAGCTTCCACTGGGGGGGGCGCTTGTCAAAAAAGGCCTGGACTCCTTCTTTGGCGTCTTCGGTGGTGCACAGACGGGCAAAGGCCTCGTTCATGTATGCGAACGCCTTGTCGTAATCCAGATCGGCGGCGGCATAAAATGCTTTTTTGCTGATTTGCACGGCGATGGGACTTTTACGGGCTAAGATGACGGCCCATTTGTGGGTTTCAGCTTCCAGATCGCCAGCCGGCACCACCCGGTTTACCAGTCCCATGTTGAGCGCCTCGACAGCGTTTATCAGATCACCGTAAAGCAGCAGTTCCAGGGCGCGCTTGCGGCCCACCGAACGAGTGACCGGCACCACCGGCCCGATGCAGTTCAGCCCCACATTGATGGCTGTCAAACCTAGGCGCGCTTTATCGGATGCAACCGCCAGATCAGCGGCGGCTACCAGCCCGGCCCCATTGGCGGCGGCCACCCCGTGCACCTGGGCGATGACGGGTTTTGCCAGATGGCTGATGGTAACCAGCGGTTTTTCCATGCGTCCGATCCAGTCGCGGTATTGCATGGCGGTTTTGCCGGGAAGCTCGTTGACGTCGATGCCGGCGCAAAAAGCTTTGCCGGCGCCTTTGATAATGATGACCCTCACGTTTTCATCCCCATCCAGCTGCTCCAGGGCCTGTTCGAGTTCGGCTGCCAGAGGGGTGTTGAAGGTGTTGAGCTGGTCGGGCCGGTTCAAGGTGATTGCGGCGACAAAATCTTTTCCGGTTTCAACAATCAGCGTTTCATAGTTCATGGTGATCTCCTGTCTGGTTGCTGGTAACGTAAGATAAGCGTATCAATGATGACCCTTGCGCAAAGGCTGCCCGGTGGGTATCCTGTATTTACCTTAATGTTGCATAAACAACATGGCAAATGATATCTAATGGGCCGGTACTATCGCCGCTATCACAAAAAAAGCTTCATTTTGAGGATATCGCATTTTGTGAATTCAAAGGATCGGGTCATTTTTGCCATGTTGTTTATGCAACGTTGAGGTTTATAGCCTGATACCGTCTGCCGGGTAAAGATATTTTTTTTTGTCTGAAAAATTCCGCTATGGCGGGATGGCCGTTGACCCGGTTGAGGTGGCGGGGAGGGTAATCCGGCTGATGCTGCAAAAATGCAATTCGTGGATCTGCTTGTCAAACTTTTCCAAGTGGTGTAGATACCCGGACTGAAATCATTGCGGGCCATCTGTCTTCAACAACGGGAGTTCAATGACACCACAACCACCATCGAACCGGGAGCTTTCTTTTGCCGCCGGCATGTTTACCGTTTTTTTGTGCGTGATTTTCGGTTCCAACGCCGTGGCCGTCAAAATTGCTTTTTCAGGATTGGGGGTTTTCACCACGGCCGCCGTCCGGTTCGCGATTGCGGCGGTCGCGATTTTTCTCTGGGCCCGGCTGACCGGGCGGACCATTGCCCTGAAAAAGGGCCAGCTGCACCAGGTCGTTATTTTTTCCACCCTTTTTACCGTTCAATTATCGCTTTTTTATCTGGGCCTGAGCAAGTCCAATGCTTCGCGGGGCACCCTGCTGTCCAATCTGGTGCCCTTTTTCATCCTTTTTCTGGCCCATTTTTTCATACCGGGAGACCGCATCAGCAAACGCAAATTTTTCGGGATTATGATGGGTTTTACCGGGGTGGTGTTCATGTTTATGGAAAAAAAAGGCTTGAGCGACGGATATCGCACGGGGGACCTCATCATTTTGATGGCCGTTGTACTCTGGGCTTCCTCGACCATTTATTTGAAACGCATCATCGACACATACAGCCCCTTTCAGGTCGTGTTGTATTCCACCCTGTTTTCAGTGCCTTTCTTTTTGCTGGAGGCCCTGCTGTGGGACCCGGTAATGGTGACACGCCTGGATGCGCCGGTGATCGGTGCGTTGCTATACCAGAGCTTGGTTTCAGCCTCCTTCGGATTTGTGGCTTGGAACACCTTGCTGCAAAAATATGGGGCCGTATCCCTGCATGCTTTCATCTTTATTATGCCCATTGCCGGAGTCGCCTTGGGGGGCCTGGTCCTGGGAGAGCCCATTACGTTTAAAATATTGCTGGCTCTGGTTTTTATTGTTTGCGGCATTCTGGTGGTGCACGGCAAATCCAAAAAAGAAGAACCGCTGTATCCGATCCGGCGCAGCATCTGATTGGCATGCAGCCAGCCCAATGCACCCGGGCCATATTTTGCATTGACATCTTTTTTTGCCTGCTGTATTTAATTGATTAAGGTACCCAACAGGGTTTAATAGGGAATCCCGTGAAAATCGGGAGCGGTCCCGCCGCTGTAAACCTGCCCTGCACCAAACAGAGCCAATACTCGTTAACCAAACAGGCTTATAACCTTTTTTTGACTCTGTTTGGTGCAGGGAACCCCTTCAGCTTGATGTGCCACTGTTTTGTTACAGCAAAATGGGAAGGCCGCTGAAAGGGCGGGTGAGCCAGAAGACCTGCCTTGCG
>JAOZPY010000302.1 GCA_029932495.1 Desulfobacterales bacterium | reverse complement strand
GAAATCATTTTTTCCAGCATTCGGGGGGAGTCCGAAGCCGGGCCGATGGTGCAGACCAGTTTGGTTTTATTGGCGGGAAAAGCCATGGGTTTCTCCTTTTAAGAGCAAAACGTTTCAGTTGTGACCAAGTGCGGTCTGTCGAAGGTGTGAATTGGCCGGCGCCTGCCATTTTCTTCCAGCCGGTATGAAACCATGCCTCAGCAGCGTGCCCCTTGTTTGGGACGAGGCCTTATTTGTTGCTAAATTGAATCCATCCCGTGCTACTCATCCCAAACAAGGGACACTGCGAAAATAGGAGTCGCTGAGTTATCATACCGGTTTCCAGAAAACACCAGTCACCGACCAATTCACGTCGTTTTTAGGGTTATTTGCAATGGGTTGCTGAGAAATTCGGGCTGCGTTGTTAGACACTTACCGAATTACTCCTGTAAGTTCAAAAATTCCAGCAGTCCGACCTTGTATTTTTCTTTAAAAGCCTTATCGACCTTTTCGACGGGGTTGGCCCCCAGAAATCCCAGCATATTGTCCAGGGCGGCTTCTCGGGCGGCCGGATCGGCAACGGCCTTCAGGTTGACGAGCTCGTCTTCGATTTCAAAGTATTTGAGTTTATCATCCAGGGGCAGCTGCCAGAAAAGCAGAAACCCCCGGTCCGGAAAATCCACGTCCAGCAATTGATAACAGTAGCGCATCACCGCTTTTTCCAGCTCCTGCCGAATGGCGGTGATCTGTTTTTTTTCTTTTTCCAGCGCGTCGATGGGGCAGGGTTTCCCAACCACCTCGAAATACATTTTAACCTTCGGCTCGGTGCCCGAGGGACGTACCGTGACTTTCATGCGTTCGGTTCGGGGCCTGTTTGCCAGATAATAAACCAGCACGTTTCTGGCGGAAGTGTCGGTCTTTGACAGGTGCGGCTGGGGCTCTCCCTGCCAGCGGTCCGCCCGGCGATCAACGGCAAAACTGCCGAAAGATTTAATTGGAGCGTTTCTCAGGTGGTCCATGATATGGGCGATCTGTTCCATGCCCCGGGCGCCCAGCAGCCGGATTTCAGTCAGGTAATTATGACAGTAGCCATAAGCGGCATAAATTTCGTTGAGGGCATCGACCAGGGTTTTGTGCTGTTTTTTCAGCTCCGCCGCATGTTCGGCCAGCCAGACGGCCGCGCAGGCCGCATCCTTGTCCCGCGCATAGTTGCCGGTGATATACCCGTGGCTTTCCTCGGCGCCGAAAATAAAGTCATCGATGGTCCCTTCTTCTTCGAGCCGGTTCATGACCGCCGCAATGTATTTGAAGCCCACCAGCAGATCGCCGATGCACTGGACATTGTTTTGCCGGGCGATTTTTTCGACCAGCGACGTGGTGACATCGGTCTTGATGACGGTGCTGTTGCGGTTTAATCGGCCGCTGCCGGCATATTTTCCTATCGCGTAGTTTGCCAGGATAATGCCGATTTCATTGCCGGTCAGAAATTGCCAGTGGCCGTTGTGTTTGACCATGATGCCGATGCGGTCGGCATCCGGATCCGAGCTCATCAGGATGTCCGCTTTCACATCATCGGCATAGGGCAGGGAGCTGTCAAAGGATTCCTCCACCTCGGGATTGGGGATATTGAAGGTGACATTTTCAAAGGCCCCGCTTAAATTCGAAGTTTGCGGGTCCAGGGTGACATCAAATCCCAGTTGCTTTAAAACCGGGTAAACCGATGTCACCCCGGTGCCGTGCAGTGGGGAGTAGACGACTTTCAGCTTCCGCTCGTCAGATAATGACACCCGGCGGACCGCATCATGATAGGCCCTGTCTACTTTTTCACCGACAAACTCCAGCAACCCTTTCTGGCGGGCCTCATCAAGGGCCATTGTTTGGATCGGCTGTACGTTGGTGGTCACCTCGTCGACCAGGATCTGATCGTCGGGGGGGATGAGCTGGCCGCCATACTGGTCATAAACTTTTTTGCCGTTGTCGGTGGGCAGGTTGTGACTGGCGCTGAACATATCCCCCGAGACTGCATTTAAATGCCGGATGGCAAAAGAAAGCTCCGGTGTGCTGCGAACGGTTTCAAAGAGGTAAACCTTGATTCCGTTGGCGGCATAAACGGCCGCGGCCGCTTCGGCCAGCTGCAATCCATCGAGATCCTTAACGGGATTGGCGAGCGCGTCATTGTAAATTCCCCGCTGGGTATATTTGCGGACATCAAATGTCAGCACCACCCCACGCTGTTCGGCCTGCCGGCCATGCTGCTTGATCAGGTACTGGCTGTGTCCCTGGGCCGAGGCCTGGATGGTCCAGGGATTGATCCGGTTGGGCCCGATGCCTACCGGCCCCCGTCGTCCCCCGGTGCCGAAGGGAATCACCTGGTAGAAGGAATCCAGTAGAAAATCCCATTTTTCCCGCTCAATGAGGTAAATGATCTGGGGTACGTACGCTTGAAAAGCCTCGTCGCTCAGCCAGGTCTGCAGCCATTGCAGGGCCGAGTCAACATAGGTCCGGTTTATTTCCAGTTGATTAAAGCCGTGCTTACATTTTTTCAGCAGTTCGCTCACATCCGTCATACGCATACCTCTTGCCCGCAGAATTGGAATTGATTTTTATTTATTTGCGCACCATTCATGTTGAGGCGCCGCTGACCGTCTCACGCCTTGGCTGCTAACCAGACGTATTGATAGGGTTCCAGAACGAAAGACTGGGGGTTTATCTGTTGAGCGCCAATCAGGTCCGTCATGATCTCCGGAAGATCTTTTTCCGGCAGGGCCAGCGGGATCGGGTCCCCGGAAATATTGGTGACGGCATAAATGGTCTGGTCTGGCGAAAAGCGCTTGATGGCAAATATCCTGTTATCCATCTCCAGGATTTCAAAGCCCGCCTTGGGATCAAAGGCCGGCTGGTTTCTGCGCACCTGAATCATTTTCAGGTAAGGGTAAAAGACCCGGGCGCGAAACGATGACGGGTCATTTAGTTGCGTTAGCACGTCCGGCAGCACAAGTTTGGCCCGGTTGATGGTGCGGGCCCTTCCGGTCTGGCGCACCCCTTCAATCCAGTTGCGCGAGCCGAGCAGGCTGTGAATATAGGTGGCGGGCACCCCGGGCAGCACATACTGGATAGCCTGGGAGGCCAAAAACCGTTCGGCGTTATCGGATTTGAAGTCGCCCAGAATCGCGTCTACATAGGTAATGTTCAGTTCATAGGGGCTTTCACTACCGTCCGGGTTGCGTTTGTAAGAGACCTGGCCGTTATTGGCGGTGACCACCTTGACCAGAGACTCGATTTCTTCGGGCGGCAGGATGCCCTCCAGGGGGCGCACACCGATACCGTCATGGGAAGCGGTGAAATTAAAAAAAGTATTGTGCGCTGATTCCAGGTGCAATCCGGCGGCCCACCGGGAAAGGGCCGTGGTGTCCTGTTTGATGAAGGAATAAAAAAGCAGGGGCGGCAGGGTGAAGTTGTAGACCATCTGGGCTTCATCATGCCCATTGCCGAAATAGCTGATGTTTTCTTCGTGGGGGACGTTGGTTTCGGTGATGATCATGACATCCGGTGCGATCACATCCAGGAGGCTGCGAAACAGTTTGACCATGTCATGGGTCTGGGGCAGATGGATGCAGTTTGTACCGATTTCTTTCCACAGATAGGCAATGGCATCCAGGCGTAAAATGGTGGCGCCCTGCTGGACGTAATAAAAAAGCACTTCAATCATCTTTTCAAGTACATCCAGGCTTTTAAAATTGAAGTCAATTTGATCGGCGCTGAATGTTGTCCATACGTGCACCGTTCGCCCGCTGCTTTTGTTAAAAGCGGTCAAAAGCGGCAGGGATCTTGGCCGGGTCACTGCCGACAGGTCGGTTTCCGGGTCGACCTCAATTGCGAAGTCTTGAAATCCCTCTTTGTCCTGGAGGTAATATTCGAACCACTTGCTTTTGGCGGAAAAATGGTTGAGCACGTAGTCGAACATCAGTTCGAAATCACCACCGATGGCCTTGACATCCTCCCAGGACCCAAGATCCGAATCGATGGCGAAAAAGTCCATGACCGAAAACCCGTCGTCGGAGGAATAGGGAAAAAACGGCAAAAAATGAATGGTGGACACTGCCGCTTTCAGATGATTTGCGGCAAACTCATGCATGGTGGCCAGGGGCGTCTGGCCCGGCTTTTTTAGCGAGTCGCCGTAGGTGATCAGGACCACGTCCTGCTGGGTAAAATAGACCTGTTTTTGGGATGGCTGAACCGGAAATTTTTCGATCAGGGCCACGATGCGCTCAAAGGCCCGCCGGCCGGTTGCCTCACCGTAAATCCGGTTCAACAGGTGTTTTATGGTGTCCAGGTTGTCCATTTGTTTGGTACCTCAGGGTGTTTTTTTTGTAACTTCAAAAAGTTGCAGTCGGCGCCGCGCAATACGCATTTTGGCTTCGCTTCCGGTGTCCATTTGGGGCGCCAGCGGATCGGTGGGCTAAATTGCAAGAACTCGGCGCAA
>JAOZPY010000301.1 GCA_029932495.1 Desulfobacterales bacterium | reverse complement strand
CTGAAACCCACGCTCAGGGAATACATGCTCCAGTTGACTTCATTGAGGCGTGTTTTGGCGGTCGTGCCGTTTGAAAAAAACACCTTGTGCGTGCCGTTATCCGTCGACCAGTTCTGATAATCAAAATTAAAATTCATCGCCATGTGTTCGCGCAGCACAAGGTTAAAACCCGTGGCGATAATATATCCGGTACCGTCGGCATTGTGCTTGAAGCTTTTGGGGTGTTTCAGATCGGATCTCAGGTTCCAGTTCGCCTCCGCATCATAATCCGCCCAATGGTATTCATAGGTAAAATAAGGCGCCAGGCGTTGGAGGAAGCTTTTTATTTTTCCGGCCCTGAAATTCAGATCAATTCCGAGCCAGGGTCCTTTCCAGCGGGTATCATAGGAACTGTTCAGTCCGGAAAAAGAGCCGGTATCGGGGATTGTCTGGTATCCGTCGCTGATGGTCAGGTGCTGTTCGTGATGGGACCAGCCCATCAGGGGTGTTGCCGTGGTGACAACTGTCCGGCCGAATCGGAACGGATAGCCTACGGCTAGGGAGGCATCCCACAGGTGCCCGTCATCGGCACTGTTGTTGGAGCGTGAAAATTCCTGGGTACGATGATCTCCCAGGTAGTCCGAATCCTGGTTGTCGCCGTCAAAAATCCAGCCGTAGTCGGCTGAACCTCTAAAGGCGACAATGTTAGGCCATACCAGGCGGCCCTGGATTTTGACCTGGTAGCTTTTAATGTCATCCCAGGTCAGCTCTGATAAGATGTTGGGATTATGACCGTTTCGGTCTCCGGCGATGTTCCAGTCCAGATCATCGCGGCGCAGGCCGCTGCTGAAAATAAATTCCGTTTCCGGTTTCCACCGATTGGTGCCGGGATGTGCGCTTTGCGCGCCAAACGCCTTGGCGCCGAATATAACGACCAGGCCGATGAGCAGAGCAGCGAAGCCGATTTTACTGATGTGTCTGGAATGGCGTTTCAAGCTCAGATACATAGAAAACAAGGTTCAAGGTACAGGGTCCAAGGGAAAAAGCCATGAAGCCTGCCAGCGTTTATGATCTTTAGTTGAATAAAGTGATTGAGTTGATTCGGTTGACTGGTTGACGGAGTTGATTTTTATTTTATAATCATATCAAAAATTTGGATTATATCAACCATTGATCATGCAAAACGGCACGCAAGGGAAGCGGAGCATTTTTTTTAGTGCTGAGAGTCCCGCTAAAAATGTACTGCGGGCAGCCTGACATACGGCTTGCGCAGCGCAACAATGTGTGATAATTATTTATTTTTAAGCAGGCACAAGGTGCACGGTACAGGGTGCACGGTACAGGGTGCACGGTACAGGGTGCACGGTACAGGGTGCAAGGTGCAAGGTGCAGGGTGCAGGGTGGAAAACCCCGAAATGCTGAAACCGAAACCGCTAAGTTTACCTTAATGTTGAGGTTGAAATTATCCGGGTGTTGGAACAGGGCTTTTCCCCATGAAGCAGTATGTTATTGACGAGCTTAGGCCGGCTGATCACAAAACGCTTAAGACTTACCTGGAGAAACATTACGGTCCAGCCGCTCTTGGCAGTATTTACTGGATACCGATTGGCAGCGGGCTGCTGACAGAAGTGCAGGCTGAGCACCGGCAATGCCAGCCCCATTATTTCGCCTTGGACCTGTTGCCGGACCGGCTGGCCTGCGAGTTGCTGGTACGTACTAAAAACAGTGTACGCTGCAGCTGCATGGCTTACGCAACACAAAAACAGCGCGACTGGCTGATCGAATTGATCGATACGATTTTTAAGCGGCTTGAGATAAAAACCTGATCATGGAACATGACGACGGAGAGGGTGCTCAGGTTGAAAAAAGCTTGGCGCTGCAACGTTAATAATTTTTTGAGATATTTGAATATGCTCAGAACGGCGTATATTGTCCTTTGGGTCGTAGTATCCACTTTTATACTGGGAATTGCGGCAATTATCATGTCATTTTTTATTCGTACGGGAAACGCCGTGCATTTGATCGCCAGATTCTGGGGCAAAGCCATCCTGGTTGTCAACCGTACCCGGGTTGATGTCAACGGTCTTTCCAATATTGTCCCCGGCCAATCCTATATTTTCATGGCCAACCACCAGAGCAATTTCGATATTCCGGTACTTTTGGGCTGTCTGCCCGTTCAATTCAGATGGTTGGCCAAAGCGGAGCTTTTCAAGATTCCCGTTTTCGGCCGTGCGATGCGTGGTGCCGGCTATATTCCGATTGACCGCTTTAATCAGGAGTCTGCCTTTGAAAGCATTCGCCAGGCCGCCGGCAAGATAAAAAACGGCGTGTCCGTGATGATCTTTCCCGAGGGGACCCGCAGCCTGGACGGGCACATCCAGGCCTTTAAAAAGGGCGGATTTGTGATGGCCGTGGACTCCGGAGTGCCGATTGTGCCGATTGTCATCCGGGGCACACGGGAAATTATGCCCAAGGGCCGTTTGCGCATCGATCCCGGCAATGTCCGGATGGAAATTAAAGCTCCGATCGCGACCAGCGGTTACACGCGCGATACCAAACAGGGGCTGATGGAGCATGTCAGAAGTGTTATCTGTAAAGAATTAGGGGATGAATAAGGGGGGCGGACATGCTTAAGATTATCCCCCTCGGGGGATTGGGAGAAATCGGCATGAACATGATGGTGTTCGAATACGGCCGGACCATGTTCGTGGTCGATGCCGGGCTGATGTTTCCGGAAGATTATATGCTGGGAGTGGATTTTGTCATCCCCAATATGGATTACATCCGCCAGAACCGTTCCAGTGTCGCCGCCATTGTTTTGACCCACGCCCACGAGGATCATATCGGGGCGCTGCCTTTTTTGCTCAAGCATGTCAATGTACCGGTTTTCGGCACTCCCTTTACCCTGGGGATGGTGCGCCAAAAACTCGAGGAACTGGACCAGGTATCTTCGGTTGCCCTGCATGAGATTCACCCGGAGGAAGAACTGCGCCTGGGCCCCTTTGAGCTTGAATTCCTGCGTGTGGGCCACAGTGTCGTGGATGGAGTCGGAATTGCCATCAAAACCCCCGAGGGGCTTGTTGTGCATACGGGTGATTTTAAAATCGGGTACTGCAGTGTCGGCGCCATGAACACGGATGTAAAAAAATTTGCCTGCTGCGGTGAGAGAGGGGTGCTGGCGCTTTTGTCCGATTCCACCAACGTGGAAAAGGAAGGATACACGATTTCAGACAGGCAGATCAGCGAGACCCTGGACGGTATTGTCGCCCAAAGCAGCGGTCGGGTTATCGTGGCGCTGTTCGCCTCCAACGTTGCGCGAATTCAAATCATCGTCGACATCGCCCGGGCGCGGCGTAAAAAAATTCTTTTCAATGGCAGAAGCATTGAAGCCAGTGTCCGGATCGCCCGATCATTGGGGTATCTCACGGTTTCCGATGATATGCTGATTGCCATCGAGCAACTGGACGACTACCCGGACGATGAAGTGATCATCATCACCACCGGCAGCCAGGGAGAGCCCATGTCGGCGCTGGCCCGAATCGCAGCGGGCACTCATAAGCAGATAAAGATAAAACAGGCCGATACGGTGATCCTATCTTCAAAATTTATCCCTGGAAACGAACGGGCCATCGGAAAAATCATCAACAGTCTGTACAAACAGGGTGCGGATGTCATCTATGAAAAAATATCGGATATCCATGTGTCGGGCCACGCTTTCCGGGAAGAATTGAAGCTGATGATCAACCTGACGAAGCCCCGGTATTTTATCCCTGTTCACGGGGAATACCGGCATCTGGTTTTACATTCCCGGCTGGCCGAAGAAGTGGGGGTGCCCGCCGACCGGATTTTGCTGGCTGAAGACGGGCAGATAATCGAATTTGATAAGACCGCCGGAAGGATCAATGGGGACGTGGCCACCGGGCGGGTGCTCATCGACGGCAAGGGCGTGGGTGATGTCGGGCGCAGTGTGTTGCGGGAGCGGCGCATTCTGTCAGAAGAAGGAATAGTGGCGGTGACCATGGCTTTTGACGAGGAAACCGGTATTATCGTGTATGGGCCGGAGATCGTTTCCCGTGGTTTTGTATTTGAAACTGAAACCGGGCACCTGCTTGAAGATGCAATTTGCGTTGTACTGGAGATTGTCGAGGAAATTGCACCGGAAGTGCCCAATCGCGTGGACAAGATTCGGGCCAAATGCCAGAGCGCGTTGCGGCAGTATTTTTTCTTTACCATTGGCCGGCGGCCGGTTATATTGCCTTTTATCGTCGAAATCTAAAAGTGGTTGCAAAACCCCGTCTCAGGCCCAATGGCTGCGTTGTTGCGCGAATTGAAATGCTCACGTACTTCGTGTACGCTCCGCTTTCAATCCGCCCAACGCCTTACCCTTGAACCTGACGCGGAATTTTGCAACCACTTTCGAATACACTGAAACTTGTCGATTATAGCATTAAATCAATAAAATGATCCTTTAACCCTGAACCTTGCAC
>JAOZPY010000300.1 GCA_029932495.1 Desulfobacterales bacterium | reverse complement strand
CAAATACTTCTGCGGTTCGAAATTCCTTGTTCGATATTCGATATTCATTTTAATTGTTATTGGATGATAAATATGACTACCGATGAAACAATTAACAAGGTCCTAAATGCGATTGATCCTGAAGAACTGATAGACTTAACCTCGAACCTTGTCAAAATCAACTCGGTCTGGGATCCGGCGGCCGGCACCAGTGAGCAGCCGGCGGCGGACTATGTTGCCGCTTGGGCGAAAAGGCAGGGCTTTGACATCCAGCGCGACGAGGTGGCACCGGGCCGTCCCAACGTCATCGTCACCTGGACGGCCGGTTCCGGTGACCGGACACTGATGTTCGAAGGGCATACAGACGTGGTGACCCCGGGAGATCCGGCGGGCTGGCACTATGACCCCTTCGGCGCCCGGATCGTGGGGCGGCGTATGTATGGCCGCGGCACCAATGACACCAAGGGCAACCTGGCGGCCATGCTGATCGCCATGACCGCCCTGAAACGCTCCGGCATTGCACTTTACGGGACCATCATCGGCGGCGTGCTTTGTGATGAAGAAGACCAGATGCTGGGCGTACAGGATTTTATCCGGCGCGGACATGCCGATGCGGTGACCGCTGCGGTCATCTGCGAACCCCAGGACGGCCTGATCTGCACCAGCCAGAAGGGGGCACTGCGGGCGCGCTTTACCATCACCGGACGCATGAGCCACGGGGCCATGCCCCTTTCTGGGTTAAACACCGCCCCGGCGCTGGCCGCCTTGATCAACGCCCTGCACGCGCTGGAAGCGCAGACGGTCAAAAATCCGGGCCGCGACGAACACCTGGGCTGGCCCAGTTTTACCCCTACGGTCATCCAGGCGCCGGCCACCGGGGCTCCCCAGCTCAACGTGATGCCGCGCGAAGCCATGGTCCTGGTGGATATCCGCACAATTCCGGGCCAGTCCCATCCGGATATCATCAAGCGGCTCAAGCGGCTGGCCACTGACGTCGAGGAAAAAACGCGCCAAGACTATGAACAGTACGATCGTTTGCTGGGCATCGAGCGCAACTGCGGGCTGAAGGTTGAAGTTGAGATTCTCACCGACCGCCCCTGCACGCTGACCGATCGCAATGACCCGGTGGTCCAGGCGGCCCACCGGGCAACCGTTGAAATTACTGGCAAACAGCCGACCTATGCCGGCGTTCCCGGTGCCACCGATGGCACGTTTTTATGGGCCCTTAAAAACATTCCAATCGTTACCATGGGTGCCGGCGACCGCCAGGTGCCCCACCAGGCCGACGAATGGGTGGATCTGGATCAACTGACCGAAACCGCTAAAATTTATGCGTTGACGGCGCTTTACTACTTAAATGCATAATCGACTGCTCGACATAAAAAACCTGTCCGTGCATTTTCACCTGCCGGAAGGGATTGCCCGGGCCGTGGACGGGGTCAGCTTTGACCTGGATGCCGGGGAAACCATCGGTTTGGTGGGCGAATCGGGTTGCGGCAAAAGCGTCACCGCCCTGAGTATTCTGGGCCTGATACCTTCGCCGCCGGGACGCATTGAAGCGGGACAAGTCATTTTCAACGGGCAGGACCTGCTCGATTTCGATGACGAAGGCTTGCGAAAAATCCGGGGCCGGGATATCGCCATGATCTTTCAGGAACCCATGACCTCGCTCAATCCGGTGCTGCCCATCGGCCGCCAGGTGGCCGAGCCGTTGATGGTTCACCAGGGACTGGGAAAATCCGCAGCTTTCGAACAGGCGCTGAAATGGCTGGAATTTGTTCGGATACCGGCGGCCGCCAAGCGACTCAAGGACTATCCGCACCAGCTTTCCGGCGGCATGCGCCAGCGGGTGATGATCGCCATGGCCATGGTCTGCGGCCCCCGGCTGTTGATTGCCGATGAACCCACCACCGCACTGGATGTCACCATCCAAGCCCAGATCCTGTCTTTGATGAACCGTCTCAAGGAAGAACTGAAAATGTCCATGCTGCTGATCACCCATGACCTGGGGGTGGTCGCCCAGATGGCTGCCCGGGTGGTGGTCATGTACGCCGGCCAGGTGGTTGAGGCCGCGAATGTCACCGACCTGTTTGACCATCCGTTTCACCCCTACACCCGCGGACTTCTCAAATCCATGCCACGCACCGCCGGCCGCAGCGCAGGCCGCTCCGGACGGCTGAGTGAAATCCCCGGCACCGTGCCGCCGCTGACCGATGTGATCACAGGCTGCAAATTTGCCGAGCGCTGCGCCCATGCCTTTGACCTTTGCCGCCGGCAGTCACCGGAACTTATCCACATCCGGGATGATCATAGCGCCCGCTGCTGGCTCAAAGAACATCCCCGGTACAGGAGGCAGGATCATGTCTGAGGCCGCCTTGCTGAGCATCGTTGATCTGGTCAAACATTTTCCCCTGGGCGACGGATTGCTGGCCAAACCCACCGGATGGGTGAAAGCGGTCGACGGCGTTTCATTTGACGTTGCGCGTGGTGAAAGTTTCGGCCTAGTGGGGGAGTCCGGCTGCGGCAAGACGACCCTGGGCCGGCTGATCCTGCGATTGATCGCGCCCACCGGCGGGCGTATCGAGTTTGACGGGCGCAATATTTTTGCCCTGTCCAACACCGAGATGAAATCCCTGCGCCGGCGCATGCAGATTATTTTCCAGGACCCGTATTCCAGCCTGGATCCGCGGATGAAAGTCGATGCCATCATTACCGAGCCGCTGCGGGCCATCGGGCATCTGACACGCCGTCAGCAGCAAAAAGCCGCCGCCGAACTGCTGGAAAAAGTGGGGCTGCAGACAGCCGATATTGACAAGTACCCCCATGAATTTTCCGGCGGGCAGCGGCAGCGCATCGGCATTGCGCGATCCCTGTGCGTACGCCCCGAGTTGATTGTGGCCGATGAGCCCGTCAGCGCCCTGGATGTATCCATCCAGGCCCAGGTGATCAACCTCCTGCAGGATCTGAAAGAGGAATTCAATCTTTGCTATGTTTTTATTTCCCACGATTTAAGTGTTGTGGAGCACATCTGCGATCGCATCGCTGTGATGTACATAGGCAGCATCGTTGAGCTGGCCACCACCGAAAAATTCAGCATCGCATCCCGTCATCCTTATACCCGGATGCTGCTGCAAGCCGTCCCGCTGCCGGACCCTCACCGTAAAACAGCGCCCTTTGCCATGGAGGGCGATGTCCCCAGTCCCATTGATCCGCCGGCCGGCTGTACATTTCACCCCCGATGCCCATACCGCTTTGAACCCTGTACGCTCGAAAAGCCGCCACTGGTAGAGGCCGCACCCGGTCACCGGGTGGCCTGCTGGTTGAACAGCGGGCAGGGTCTTGGAATTGATGAATGATTATTGACGCGTGGCGATTGAGTTATTATTCTTGCTATTGTGCAAAAGGCTTGGCAAGAATTTCCAATTTAAACATGTTCATGGCCTGCACCTCAGGAAATTGTGAGATCCGGCCACGAACAACAAATCACACATCTATCAAGGAGGGTCAAATGATGAAAAAAGTAACGATTTTGTTGACAATTGCAGCCTTTATATTTTTTGCCGGCAGTGCCATGGCCGTAACGAAAATCAAGCTGGGCGTGGTTACCAAACCGGGATCAGCCCAGAACATTGCGGCTGAAAAATTCAAAGAATTAATTGAGCAACGCTCCACCGGCAATATCAAGGTACAAATTTTCCATTCCGCTTCCCTGGGAAATGAAACTGAAATCCTCCAACAGGTACAGATGAATTCCATTCAAATGGCCATTATCACCGGCGGACCCTTTGATACTTTCGATCCCATGGCCCGGGTCGTCAACTACCCCTTTCTTTTCAAAAACAATGACCAGGTCGATAAAGTCCTGGACGGCCCGCTGGGGGCCAAACTGCTCAAAAGCCTGGAAAGCTCGGGCTTCAAGGGACTGTGTTTTTCAGAAAATGGCTTTCGCAACCTGACCAACAACCGGCGCCCGGTAAAGACCCCGGCCGATCTCAAGGGCCTCAAAATCCGGGTGATGGCCTCCGCGATCCACAAAGCGATCTGGCAGGCGCTGGGAGCCAATCCCACCCCCATGCCGTGGCCAATCTATACCGAACTGGAACAGGGGGTTATCGACGGTCAGGAAAATCCCCTGTGGGTGATGGAGGTCTACAAATTTTACGAGATCCAGAAATACATGACATTAACCCGCCATGTTTATTCATACCATATCGACGTGGCCTCACTGAAGTGGTGGAATACACTGGAAGCCAAGACCCGGGAAATGATCCAAAAGGCCATGGTTGACGCCGCCGTTTACCAGCGCAAAGACAATCGTTCAAAAAATGCCGCCCGCCTGAAATTTCTCAAAGAAAAGGGCATGCTGGTGGAAGAGCATCCTGATATTAAGGCCTTTCGCGCAAAAGTAGCGGGGCTGCAAAACATGGATTTATATAAAGACCCCAAAGTGCATGCTTTGCTGATCGAGTTTATGGAAGCGACAAAGTAAAC
>JAOZPY010000299.1:2565-4473 GCA_029932495.1 Desulfobacterales bacterium | reverse complement strand
GGCAACCGCCAGATCATACAATGCCGTGTGCGGATAGATGCGCATACCGCAAAAGAAAAACAGCACACAACGCTGCAGGCGGTCGGCATTTTCCAGGGTCTCATCGAAACTGTCTGCACTTTCCCCGGGTCCGCCCAGCAGCAGGTAGTGGGCGACGTAAAGTCCGGCATCGTTGGCCGCCCGGTGGGCTTGGAAGACATTTTTTACCCGAAACGGCTTGCGGTATGATTCCAGGACACGGTCGGACAGGGATTCCGTGCCGAACTCAACGTGGGTCAGCCCGGCTTCGGCCATGACTTTATAGTAATTATCCGGCATTGGCAGGGGGGCAAAAAATGCACACCACGGGATGGAAAGTCCGGCTTTTTTAAATGCCCTGGCCACTGCCAGGCTGTGGTCGCAGTCCGCATTGAAAACCGAATCGGTGACAAATAGATATTTTGCCCCGGCTTTTTGAAGCCCGATGGCGGTGGCCGCCGCCTCATTCGGATCCACCTGCCGCAGCCGATGGCCTTCGATGTGCGGATAGGTGCAGTAGATACAGCTGAAGCGGCATCCCCGCTGGGTCTGCAAGTTTAACATGCCGCCGTTTTTAAGATAAAAGGACAGATGGGGCCGGTCGGCGTGAAAATGGCGGTGGATTTTCCCCTTCCAGGGGGCCGGGATGATTGCCGGGCTGTGGGCAGTAACGACACCGGCGATTTGCGTCGGGTCTTGGCCTTTTTCGACGGCCCGCAGCAGCCGCGGCAGTCGCTCCCCTTCGCCGATGAGGCCGTAATCGGCTTTAAGGGCTTGCATGGCCTCGGCGGGAAAGATGGTAAATCCGCTGCCGCCGAGAATCAGCAGTGCCCGGGACTGTTGGCGGATCGTATCCGTGATCTGCCGGTAATGGTCGAAAAAACCTTTCGGGTCCGTGGTGTCGGTGTTGTCAATGTTGCGCAGGGAAAGGCCGACGACTGTCGGCGAAAATTGACGAATCAATGTTGCAAGCGCATCGCGACCGCCCAGGCTGTTCATGTCTGCTATCCGAACATCGTGTTCCGCCGTCAGAGCTCCGGCCACATGGTCGAGTCCCAGGGGATAGACCGGGTAAGGTTCAGTCAGTGTGTTGGCCGATAGCAGCAGCACTTTCACGGCATCCCCACTTCCACGGCGGTAACAAAATCTCCCAGCCCCAAAAGCAGTATTCTTGCGGGGGCCAGCGTAACGGGGCTGCTGTTTCCGGAGATGGCGGGGATTTTGTCGTTTTCCAGGAATTTGACGGCCAGCACGGCCGCCACTGCCGAGGCCGATGCGAACTGCCCGGTGATTTTGCGATAATCGATCACGGGTTTGGCAAAACCGGTGAGGGATAGAAAATCTTTTAACTGGCGTTGCCCTTCACGGCGGCAGGCCGCAGGGATTCCCACCAGCAGGGCGCCATAGCGAGCGTTGATCCGCTCAGCGCCTCCCAGTCGTTTCAGCAGGGAAGAAACCGCTGTGGGATTTGCGGCCGCACTTGTAAAAAATATGGCTGCAATTGACAGGCCGCCGGGGTCCGGTCCGCGCTGGACACACAGGGCTCCGCCGCCGTCTGAAAGCTCGGAGCCGGCGGTTGTCGAAGGGTCAAACAGGGGGGTCAGCATCGGGTGACCCTCATCGGCACCCATGAGAAGAAAACGGCCGTCAATGTCTGCGGCCAGCAGGCCGGCGGCCAGCAGCGCCTGTTCGAAAGAGTAATCTCCCCCGGTCATGGTGATGTTGGCGCCGGTGGCTTGAAACTGCAGGGCCACCTGGCCGGCGGCGGCGTTGTGAACCGAACCGACAAAATCAATGGGACTGGGAAACTGTTCGTTGGTTTCGTAAAGACGGGTCAGAAAATCATAGGTTTCTGACTGGGCACCCCAGCCCGTGCCCAGAAATACCGCC
>JAOZPY010000299.1:0-2465 GCA_029932495.1 Desulfobacterales bacterium | reverse complement strand
GCGTCAATGGCGCCGGCGGCTGCCAGGCTGTGTCCGCAGGCGCCTTTGATCGATGACAGCAGCGGCGGGTGATGGGGGAAAAGGCTCCGGACAGCCCGGGCCTCGGAAAGATCGTTGTCCACAGTCCCCGTGCCGTGCAGGTTGATATAATCAATATCTTCTACTGCAATTTTGCCATCTTCAATGGCTTTGCGCATGGCCGCCAGGGCACCCTCGCCCCGGGGATGTGGTTTTACCGGGTGATGGGCATCGCAGGACAGGCCGGCGCCCAGCAGCCGGGCGACGGCTCCGTGTCCGTCGTCTGCCGTCAGCAGCAGTATGGCCGCCCCCTCGGCGACTGACATTCCCCGGCGGTCTTTATCCAGGGGCCGCGCCCCCTGCGGGTCGATGAGCTGCAGGGCGTTAAAACCATAGTAGGTCAGACGGCACAGGCTGTCGGCTCCCCCGGCCAGTACCCGTGTGGCCCTACCGGAGCGCAGCATTTCCAGCGCAATTTTGATGGCCACCGCCCCTGAAGAGCAGGCCGTGGAAACGGTCAGCACCGGTCCGGTGCACCCCCAGCGGCGGGCAATGTCTTCGGCGACCGAGCCGGGGGCATGCCGCCGAAACAGCTGTGGGTCAAGGCGGCTTTTTTTTAAATGGGTTTCGGTGCTCAGCATGCCGCCGGTGGTGACTCCCAGCACCACGGCATCCGGCGCACGGTTACATCCGGCCATGGCCTGTTCGGCGGCCAGCCGCGCCAGGCGGTGGGTGCGCGGCAGCGGATCATTTGCAAAAAAGTCGGGAAATTCTCCCACCGGCAGTGGCGGATGGGCGGAGGCTGAAAAAAGCGTTAAGGGGCGGATTCCCGAATGTCCTTTTTCAAGGGCCCTGATTGTCTGTGAGAGGCCGGTCCCCAGGCAGCTGACCACGCCCACCGATGAGATGTAAACCTGCACATCGGTCAATTGGGCAGCTCCGGGGCCTTTTCATGGATGTAGGCGGCCAAAGTTTCCAGGGTGGCAAACACCTTGACCCCCAGCTCCCGGTTGTCGATTCGAATGCCGTAATCCCTTTCGATCATGATGACCATTTCCAGCACATCGATGGAGTCGATGCCCAGGCTTCCGCCCACCAGTTGTTCATCGGGTTTTATATCATCCGGCCCTATATCGGTCAGGTTCAGGACATCAACAATTTTGCTCTGAAGTTCCTTGATTAATTTTTCCATTCCGGTTATCCCACACATCGTTTAAAGGTTGATTTTCAAAACGCTTGTTTCTTTACAGTCTATCTGTTTTGTTGTACGATAATTTTTTTAAAACACTAAAGTAACCTTTCAATCCGTTGCAGTAAGCACCACGCCGGTGGGAAGAAAATATCATGCGCGGGCCAAAGGCAATTTTTTGCGAACTTATTTAATCTATTATTATTGAGTGAATTTTTCAATGTTTTTTTGGGGGTCTTTTGAAGCCGGCTCCCGGGGCGACAACCCATGAAACAGTTTAATTTCAGCCTGGAGGATCTTTTGCCCCACCGCGATCGCATGCTGCTGGTCGATGAGATCCTGGAAATCGATGCCAAGGCAGCGGTGACCCGTGCCACGGTCAGCGATCAATGGCCGCTTTTTGACGGACAGGCCGTGGGCCCCCTGGTGCTGATCGAACTGGTGGCCCAGACCGCCGGTGTTTCCAACGGCTGGGTCAGAATTCAGCAGCGCGGTCTGGATTCCGAAAAAAAAGGATGGCTGGTGGGTGTCAAACAGGCGCGTTTTTTTGTGGACGCACTTTTTTTAAATCAGCAGATCATTACCCGCGCGGAAAATCACTTTGCCTATGAAAGTTTCCGGCACATCCGGGGAACCGCCAAAATCGGCCCGGATATCGTCGGCGAGGTCGAGCTGCAGGTCATTCAAACCGATTCAAAGGGGGAATAGCCGCCGATGGAAGAAGCACGCGATATAAAGGTCGCTCTTGTCACGGGGGGCAGCAAGGGAATTGGCCGGGCCATCTGTATTGAAATGGCAAAATTCGGCCACCAGGTGGTGGTCAATTACCGGTCGGATGAAAAGGGCGCTTTAAAGACGCTGGAACTGGTCCGGCAGCAGGGATCCGATGGTAAAATCATGGGCTTTGATGTTGCCAATTATGATGAAACCCAGGCCGCTGTGGATGAGATTGTAAAAGATTATGCCGCCATTGATGTGCTGGTCAACAATGCCGGCATTACCGCCGACGGCCTGTTTATCATGATGCCCCGCAGAGACTGGAATGCGGTCATCGATGTCAGCCTGAGCGGCTTTTATAATGTCACCAAACCCGTGCTTGAAAAAATGATCCGCCGCAAAAGGGGGTCAATCGTTTCCATCGCTTCGGTGGCTGCGCTGATCGGCAACCGTGGCCAGGCCAATTACTCGGCGGCCAAGGCCGGGCTGATCGGTGCCAGCCGGGCGGTGGCCTCCGAAGTCGCGCGGCTGGGGATCCGGG
>JAOZPY010000298.1:2700-4477 GCA_029932495.1 Desulfobacterales bacterium | reverse complement strand
TGGTGCCCGGGGCCGGAATCGAACCGGCACACCGCTTAGCGGCGAGGGATTTTAAGTCCCTTGCGTCTACCTATTCCGCCACCCGGGCATGCTAAAAGTGTGTGTTTACCCAAATTGCAGCCGGATTTCAAGGAAAAAGAAAGTCGGAAGGAAAAATTCGCATCCTAGATGGGGGTTTCAGTTCGGAAATGAAAAACCTTTTTCGTTTAAAAGCGTTAAACAGGCTTCAACCACCCGGGGGTCATAAAGAGTCCCCTTGTTCGTTTCGATTTCCTCCATGGCTTTTTCGATACCCATGGACGGCCGATACGGTCGGTGGGAGGACATGGTTTCCACCACATCGGCCACACCAACGATACGGGCTTCCAACAGGATATCCTCACCTGTCAAGCCCTGGGGATATCCTGATCCGTCCATCCGTTCATGATGCTGGAGGACGATTTCGGCAATCGGCCATGGGAAATCGATTCCCCTCAAGATATCATAACCCGCCCGGGAATGGGCCTGAATCAAGCTCATCTCGATATCGGTCAGGCGCACGGGTTTGGCGAGAATTTCGGCGGGCAGCGAAATTTTGCCGATATCGTGGATGGCGGCCGCCATGCGGACCCCCTCAACCTGGTCGTCGGAAAGCCCCATTTGGTCGGCAATGGCACCTGCCAGATGTGCTACCCGTTGCTGATGGCCTGAAGTGTATGGATCGCGTTTTTCAACTGTCAACGCGATAGCCGAAATGGTCGCATGCATCACTTTTTTAAGATTTTCAAAGCTTTGCTGTAATTCGTGTTGAAACCGCTTGCGATTTTCAACCTCCTCGGTCAACAGTTTATTAGATTGCACCAGTTCGGCTGTGCGTTTTTCAATCAGGTTTTCAAGTTCAGTATGCAGGGTAAGCAGCTTCTTTTCCGCCTGCCACTTGGAAGAAAGGGCGGTGGCAAATTGAATGATTTCCTGGCGATGAAAAGGCTTTTGAAGATACAGCAGCTTGTCCGAAAAATTACAGTTTTTCGTTACGGTATCGATATTTGTGCTGCGGTAGCCCGTAACCATGACAATGTTGATATCAGGATCCAGCCGGTGAATCTCTTCAGCTGTCCACTGGCCGTCAGGTCCCGGCGGCATGTTCAGATCCAGGAAAGTAAGGGCATAGGGTGAGCTTTCATCCAGCGCGCGTCTGACTGCCTCAACGGCATCTACCCCCTGTGCGCAGGTGGTCACGCTGAACGGCGGCAAGGAGCACCCATGATGATTCGAGCTCAGAATCCGTTGGTACAGATCCAAGATGGTCGAATCATCATCAACGGCCAGAATGCGAAAAGAAGGTTGACTCGGCGACCTGATAGTTTGTTCTGGCATAATTCCGAGCTTTGCGAATGGTGCACTGGCATATTGTGATTAAATGACCCAGTTATTGTGCTATTATACAGCGCTTATCGGCTTTGTGCAACTTTTTCCACTTTTGTTTTTCACCATTTCTGCCGCTTGTCAAAGTGAATCGCATCTGGTAATAAACCGCTATGAATAACGCTGTCCAGGTGCCCAAAATCATTCTTGCTTCGACTTCTCCCCGGCGAAAGTATCTGCTGGAACAGGCTGGGCTGAAATTTTCCATCATTCCCAGTCGTTTTGAGGAAACTGCCGCAACACCGGAGGCACCGGAAACCTACGTCCGCCTGATGGCGGAAGGCAAGGCGGGCGAGGTGGCAGGCCGCTATCCGGGGCATTGGGTGATCGGAGCCGACACAGTGGTTTTGATCGACAATGTTGTACTGGGCAA
>JAOZPY010000298.1:0-2600 GCA_029932495.1 Desulfobacterales bacterium | reverse complement strand
GTCAGCAAAACCATGCCTGTGGAAGTTGTCCGGGAGGCCATCGAGGCCGGTGTAACGGACCTTGGAGAAAATTATATCCAGGAGGCCAGAGAAAAATTCAACACCCTGGCCAACCTGCCTGTCGCCTGGCATTTCATCGGGCACTTGCAATCCAACAAGGCCAAATACGCGGTGCGCATGTTTGATTTGATTCATTCGGTGGACTCGCTGAAACTGGCCACCGCCCTGGACCGCTATGCCGAAAAAATTGACCGGGTCCAGCCCATCCTGATTCAGGTCAACGTGGCCCGGGAGGATTCCAAGTCCGGCATTTACGCCGAAGAGGCACTGCCGCTGGTAAAGGCCGTTGCCGGTATGAAAAATATATCGCTCCAGGGGCTGATGACCATTCCCCCCTATTTTAATGCCCCGGAAAAAGTACGCCCTTTTTTCGCCGCCCTGCGTGAGCTGCGCGACCGCATCCGCAAAGAAGGCATTGCCAACATTGAGATGAACGAGTTGTCCATGGGCATGACCGGAGATTTTGAAGCCGCCATCGAAGAGGGGGCGACCATGGTGCGTATCGGCACCGCCATTTTCGGAGAAAGGCGTTGAAGGTCCTGCTGCATATCTGCTGTGCGCCCTGTTCGATTTACCCGATTCAAACCCTCCGGCAGCAGGGCCTGGATGTCATGGGTTTCTTTTACCGGCACAACATCCATCCTTACACCGAATGCCTCCGGCGGCAGCAAACACTGCAGGACTATGCCGAGCAGATCGACCTGCGGGTCATATACCAGGAGGGTTACGACCTGGAAGGATTTATTCAGAATGTGGTTTACCGGGAAAAAGACCGCTGCCGGTACTGCTACCATGATCGGCTGCGCTCTACCGCCCTTCTGGCCCGCCATGGAAAGTTTGATTATTTTTCATCCACCCTGCTCTACAGTAAGTTTCAAAAACACGAACTGATCAAATCCATGGGCGAGTCCATTGGCCAAACCGTGGGAGTGCCGTTTTTGTACGAGGATTTTCGCCTGGGCTGGAAACAGGGCATTGAAGCGTCCAAAAAACTGGGAATGTACCGCCAGCAGTATTGCGGGTGCATATATAGCGAAAAAGAGCGTTTCTATCGTCCACAAAAAAATTAAGATGCGGTACTGGAATACTTGAATATTGTTAAATCACCATGCTGCCTGTGGCCCGTTGTCATTTGTCCGTAGCATATGAAAAAGGAATCTGAATCTATTTGCAACGGACCATGAACTACGGACAACTGACATTACATTATTCGGCTATGTTTTGAATTTTTCCACTCAATCCCCATCAACCGACAATAAATTCAATACAATCTATGTTCGGAAACTTTCTATATTTTATTCTGGTTCTCCTCATCTACCTGACCTATCAGCCTTCGGAAGAAACCAATTTTACCGCCTTTGAGGCGGTAACGCTTTTTTTCGGTCTTGTTCTGTTTTTCTTTCTGCTTACGCGGCTTCAATTTCAGCGGATCGAAAAACGCATTGCCAGGGGTGATTACCGAAGCCTGGACCATCAGTTTAATGCCGTTGTGCTGCGCCAGTCCATTATGGCGGTCTTTCTGTTTGCCATCGACATTTATGGACTGAATCTTTCTGCTTTTCTCATCGGCACCCCGCCGTTTTCCATGATTCCCACTTTGCTGGCGCTGCTGTTTCTGGCCTTGTTCGTTTTTTACCTGGCGATTGTTTGGACCTGCGCGTACAACTCGTATCAAAAGCTATATGCGGTGGATATTTCCCGGCGAACTTACGTGGGATCCAACATTTCATTTTCGATCCCCGTGCTATTGCCGTGGCTGCTGCTGTCCGGTATTGCAGACTTCATCGAAGCATTACCCTTTGAAGCCCCCCGGCATTTTTTGAACACCACGCAAGGTGAAATTATCTATTTCCTCTTTTTTTTGTGTGCCGTGGCGATCCTGGGACCGGCACTGATCCAAAGATTCTGGCGCTGCAAACCCCTGGAAGAGGGGTATTACCGCAGCCGCATTGAAAGCTTATGCCGACGCGCACAGATGAGCTATGCCGATATCCTGTATTGGCCGATTTTCGGGGGTAAAATGCTCACCGCCGGCGTGATGGGATTGATAAAAAAATTTCGCTACATCCTGGTAACCCCATCTTTGCTGCAATTGCTGGAGCCCGAAGAGGTCGATGCGGTCATCGCTCATGAAATCGGGCATATCAAAAAAAAGCACCTCCTGTTTTATCTGGGCTTTTTTGTCGGCTACATGCTCCTGTCTTACGTTATTTTTGACTTGGTCGTGCTAGGAATCCTCTATGCCGAACCCGTCTACTGGCTGATCAACAAAAGCGGATTGAGCCAAACCACGGTTGTCTCGGGGTTGTTCAGTGTTGTGATTATCTGCGTCTTTCTGATCTATTTCCGGTTTATCTTCGGATTTTTCATGCGCAACTTTGAACGCCAAGCTGATGCATACGTTTATGCCCTCTTTGACAGTGCCCTGCCCCTGATTTCCACTCTGAAAAAAATAGCGATCACCAGCGGGCAGTCGGCGGATCGGCCCAACTGGCATCACTTCAGCATCCAGCAGCGTATCGACTATCTTAAAAAATGTG
>JAOZPY010000297.1 GCA_029932495.1 Desulfobacterales bacterium | reverse complement strand
ATATCTGGTGCCCCATGTTGCCGGCGCCGATAATGGCGATGTTTTTGATGTCGTCAATGTTCATCTGGATGCTCCTTTCGTGATGAGGTGTTTTATGAAAAACCCGCAGAATACCCCGCCATTTATGGCGGGGATATTTACTGATTTCTCTCTTTTAACCAAAATGTAAAGCTCAGGTGCAACCTATGTGCTTTCGTGCCTTAATGGCCGAACGCTTTTTTTTAGAGGCGTTGCGGGGTTCGGGTTCGATGAACCACTCATGCAACTACCGCCATGGCATTGGTTAAAACAACATTTCTTTCGGTTTTCGCCTGGAGAATGTAGCCGTTATCGGTTTTCCAGCCTTCGGTTGTCAGGGTATCACCGGGATAAACGGAGCTGGAAAAGCGTGCTTTGAACTGCTTGAGGCGCGACACGTCACCTTCCAGTGGGCCGTTTACGAGCGCTCGGGTCGCAAACCCGTAAGTGCACAACCCGTGAAGAATCGGTCGGTCAAAGCCGCCGGTTCGGGCCGCTTGCGGCTCGATGTGCAAAGGATTCAGATCGCCGCTGAGCCGGTAGAGCGCGGCCTGGTTTTCGCAAGTTTTTTGGGAAATGCTGAAATCCGGCGCCAGGCCTTGCGGCGGCGCCAGAGGCGCTGCCTTGGGCCCGGGATTGCCACCAAACCCGCCGGCTCCCAGGTAAAAGATGACCCAGCGGGCGTCGAAAAGATGCTGTCCGTCGGGCGTACTGCCGGCGATATTGATGTGAAACACGGCCCCCTTGCCCTTGTCAAAAATATTTGTGACTTCCCCTACGGAAACGATTTTGCCCTGCCGCGGCAGGCGATGAAACAGCTGGATTTCCATCTCGCCGTGCAGCATGAGGGACCAGTTGATGTCCGGGCCACAATCCGGAAAGGCCCGGATGGCCGGCACCACGCAGAAACTCGGCAAAACCTTCAGCCCGCCGGGGGCATTTTCATAAATGAAAGAAAACTCCCCAACGCCGGCGCCGACGCCCAGGGCGTAAAGAATGACATCTTTCCAACTGTATTCAAAGACTTTCGGTTCTGTTTTTTTGCCAATGACACTCAGATCGACTTGCGGCATGCGAAACCTCCATGGCTACTGAAATGGGTTGGATTTCGGCTTGATCACCACCGCCGGCTGGGTCCTTTTAGAATAGGTAAAGCCTTCGGCTTGTTTAATGTTTCCGTATTTTTTTTCCAGCTCATCCAGGGGGCCGGCATCCAAGGCGCGCACCGAGCAGGCTTCAATGCACTCCGGCAGTTTCCCGTCAAGCAACCGGTCGAGGCACAAAGTGCATTTGCGCATTTTAGCGCCTTTTTCAGGCCCGAATTGGGGTGCATCATACGGACAGGCCTTCAGACACTTTTCATCGCATTGTTCATTGCCCAGGCACTTATCGCAGTCCACGACAACAATGCCATCCTGTTTTCGCTTGGAGATGGCTTCCGACGGGCAGGACGGAATGCACACCGGGTCCAGGCAGTGCCAGCAAGGGGCGATCATGTAACTGACAAACACATCCGGGAATTTTCCCTTTTCACTGTATTGCACCCGCATCCAGTTTTCCGGGCCGGCGGCAATATTATTCCAATCCTTGCAGGCCACGCGGCAGGCATTGCAGCCGGTACAGCGGGTCTGATTGAAGTAAAATCCCATTTGCATTGAAAATTCTCCTTATTAGAAAAATTAGGAATGGATTCTCTTTCCTTTCATTCCCATTTTATTTACGATCAATTAGGGTTCAAGCTTTTTCAACCGCTACCAAACACGTATTCATTACTGCAGCACCGCCACCGGAATAGGCGTCCTTGGTCAGGGTGTTGACGCACCCCCCGCGGTCAATGCCGTTTTCATCGGGCGCGTACCAGGCGCCTTCAAAAATGCAGATGACACCCGGCATGATCCTTGCCGTTACCCAGGCGCCAATGGCGATCTTGCCGCGGTCGTTGAAGACGTAAATCTCATCGCCGTCTTTGATTCCCCGGGCATGCGCGTCAAACGGATTGAGCCAGGCCCGGTGGGGTTCCAGCTCCTGCAGCCACTCCACCAGGTACATCTCGGAATGCACCCTGTTTTTGGGATGGGGGGACAAAAGCTGCAAGGGGTATTTTTCAACCAGCGGATCGCTTCGATCCTCGGGCGTATGCATGTATTTGGGGATCGGCGGACACGAGGGGTTGTCCAGATCCGCTGCGCGCTGGGAATAGATTTCTATTTTTCCCGAGGGGGTCTCAAAGGGGTGCTTGTCCGGGTCCTCGATCTGTTTTTTAAAGGCCACGTAAGGTTCGCGCATTTCAACGCGATGGATGCCTTCGCGCCGGAACTTATCATAGTCGGTGATGTGTTTCTGGTATTCCGGGTTCAAATCGACCATCAACTTGAGCCATTCATCTTCCGTGTGAGGGTTAAAGTCTTTAATCACCAAGCGTTCGGCAAGTTCGCTGGCAATTTCAAAATCCGATTTGCACTCGCCCAGCGGTTCCAGGGCACGGTTGGCAAAAGTAAAATAAGGCCCCGATGGCCAGGGGCGAGTCAAATCGGCCCGTTCCGCTGTGCTGGTCACCGGTAGCAGCAGGTCGGCGTAACGGGCCTGGGCGGTCATGAACAGTTCGTTGGCACAGAAAAATTCCAGTTTTTTCAAGGCCCGGGCGGCTTTGTTACTGTTGGCCGTCTGGTTCAGGTAATTGTTGCACATGGACCACATTATTTTGATATCCGAGGGGTAACCGCCTTTGCGCCCTTCCACAATGGCGTCAAAAATTTTGTTAATATGCACCCGTTTGGCCACCCGCAGGCGGATATCCAGGGTGCCCTTGACCCGGGGGCCATCCAGCTCAACGGGGTTTTTGCCGGGGGGAATGGCAGACATGCGAAACATGTGACCCACGGGAATGCCCATCAGGCCGCCGGCGGCACTGCCCCCCGAACGTCCGACGTTGCCGGTCATGGCACACAGGGTGGCCGCGCAGCGGTTAAACTGTTCGCCCATGGCGCTGCGGGCCGGCCCCTGGCAGTCCATCAGGGCCGCCGGTTTCGTGGTTGCATATTCCCGGGCCAGGCGTTCAATGACGACTGCATCCACTCCGGAGATTTGCGCCGCCCAGGTCGGGGTTTTTTCAACACCATCTTCGTGCCCCATGACATAGGCTGTAAACTGTTCGAACCCCAGCGTGTATTTGTCCAGAAAAGCCTGGTCATGCAGGTTGTTGCGGATCATCACCTGAGCCATGGCCACCATCACGGCGGTATCGGTACCGGGCCGGATGGGAATCCATTCATCGGCAACGGTGGCGGCCGTATCGTGATAGCGCGGATCGATGGCGATGATGCGCGCGCCGTTTTCCCGGGCCTTGATCACATGATACATGCTGTTGGTCCCGGAGATCATCCGGGCCGGGTCCCAGCCCCACAGGATGATCAGCTTGGAGTTGAGCATGTCCTCGCGGCTGTGGCCCACCATCACGGAGCCATACTGGGTCAAGGATGCCCAGACCGCACCTTCCGAGGAAATGTTGCCGTAGTGGGTGACATAGCCGCCGAACTGGGCCAGCAGTCGGGCAGCCGCAAAGCCGCCGTTGTGAAGGCTGGCAATATAGGCACCGCCGGTGGCCAGAAAAATGCCGGAATTACCGTAAGTTTTTTTCACCCTGTTCAGCTCGCCGGCCAGGGTATCCAGGGCCTCGTCCCAGGAAATGCGTTTGAACTTGCCTTCGCCCTTTGGGCCCACCCTTTTTTGTGGAAACATCAGCCGTTCGGGGTGATGAACATACTGCCGGTAAGCCCGGCATCGCTGGCAAGCTCGCAGCTGGTCGGGTTCCAGGGCATCGTCGCCTTCCACGCGAATGATCCGGTTGTCCTTGACGTGCAGTTTGAGCGGGCATCGGCCGCCACAGTCAAAGGCGGAAGTGGCCCGTACGATTTTAACCCCTTCCTGGGTCGAGTGGATAGTCTCAGGGCTCATTTTTTTCTCCTGTCGTTGGCGGTTATCAATATTTCTGCCAGGTGTTTGTGATTTGTCTGATTTTTCCCGCGGCCGCCAGGCGCATAAGGTGCTTTTCAATGTGCACCAACTCAAACCACATGATCAACTCCGGGGTGCCGGAATAGACACGGTAAAAAAGATGGCGTCCTTTGAACGAGTCCAGGGTACGGGGCTGTTTCAGCTGATCCAGCAGCAGGCGTTCCCGGTCGTCGATAATCCGGCGGTAGGCATCAAATTTTTCGCAAATGTCATGATCAAACGGTCCGGCATGACCGGTGGCGACAATTTTGACATCCAGCCGTTTTAAGCGCTCGATGGATCGAATAAAATTCTCGATATCAGCAAACTCATGGCCATAAAAGGGTCCGAAGGGCGTCAAGTCTATATCGGCGGAAAACAGTAATTTATGCTCCGGAATATAAAACGCTAGATGACCCGGGGTATGTCCCGGGGTGTACAGCACCTCCAGGGTCAGCCCGCCCAGATCCAACCGTTCACCGTCTGTCAGCGTGCG
>JAOZPY010000019.1 GCA_029932495.1 Desulfobacterales bacterium | reverse complement strand
CCCTTGGCCTTGGCTTTCGCCTTGGGTTTCTTTTTTTTGAGGCAGACTTTATCTTTGCGGACAAAAGCGCACAGCTTTGGATTATAGTACTCCTTGCAGTTGAGCGGATTGTAAAGCGGACATTCAGGGTGCTTTTCGGACATGTATCTTGTTTTTCCTTCCTGGAATTGTAGCCTTGCCGGGATATACTAATATCTAACACAAAAGCTTAACTTTTACAAGGCATTATGTTTAACTTTAATTTGCCGCAGGCTGAAGATTCATCCGCCCGTGGCGGGTTTCGCGGTGATTTTTTGTTTTGTTGATAATCGACTGAACTTCAAACCGATTTCGAAATAGCACACTGATGGATTCATACAGCCAATCTAAAGCGCAAATAGAGCAAATCAACCAGGATGTACGCTCCCTGTTTTCGAGTGCCAGATCCATTCCTGGAATGGGTAAATACAGTTTCGGCGAATGGGAGAAAACCTGTGAACATCTTCCCCAACAGCTGGCCCAGGACACCATCCGGGTGGCCATTGTGGGACCGATTAAATCCGGGAAAAGTACCTTCTTAAATTCACTTTTCAACGGCGATTATGTTAAACGCGGTGCCGGGGTAATTACTTCCATCGTAACGCGGGTACGCCGCGGCAGCCGTCTGCGTGCAAAGCTGTTTTTTAAATCCATCGATGAAGTCAATGCGGATATGCGCCAGGCCCTGGTACTGTTTCCATCATCTGACTGGCGCAGCGAAGACGGGCAATTTGATATCCGACAGCCAAAAGACCGCCACCGGCTCCAGCAGGCCCTCAGCCGGTTGGGCTCCGAGCAGCTGATCACCAGCGACACCCGTAATGTCAACACGGTCCTGCTGACGTCTTATCTCAGGGGATATGAATCGGCAGGCTCACTGCTCAGCGACAAAGGAAACACGCAGCTGTTCGAAGACGAGCGTTTTGCTGAGCACAAAGCCTTTGTCGGTGACGAGACCCTGGCGGTTTTTCTCAGGGACGTTTTGCTGGAGGTCGACACCCGCAGCATCCAGAGCGGTATTGAAATTGCAGACTGCCAGGGAAGTGATTCGTCCAATCCACTGCATCTTGCCATGATTCAGGACTATCTGTCGCTGACCCACCTGATCGTTTACGTAATCAGCAGCCGCACCGGGCTGCGCCGGGCCGATATTAGATTTCTGTCAATGATCAAGAAGATGGGAATTTTAGAAAATATCCTGTTTGTTATCAATTGCGATTTTAGTGAGCACGAATCGATTGAAGATTTGAAAAACCTGGTTGCGCGCATTGGCGAGGAACTCGCCATGATCAAACCCCAGCCGGATATTTATAGCTTTTCGGCGCTTTTCAACCTGTTCGGCTCCAGGCTTGATGCCCTTTCGTCCAAGGAGCGGATGCGGTTTGAACAGTGGGCGACTGATGAGGATTTTGTCGACTTTTCCAGCCGGGAATTCGAACGTTTCCACCGCGTTTTTAATGAATATCTGGCACAAAAACGCTTCGCCTTGCTGCTGAAAAACCATGTCGAACGGCTGGACGTGATTGTATCCGGCATCAACGGTTGGGTGGATCTCAATCGTAGTGTTCTGTCCCGGGATTCGAATAGTATCGGCCAGCAGTTGCAGAAAATCAAGGACCATCAGAAGCGGCTTGATCGCATCCAGTCGGCAGTCAAAAAGACCCTGGCCGGAGCTTTGCCGGAAATAAAAAAAGAGCTTCAGCAAGAGGTGCATCAATTTTTTAATACGGACTCCGGTAACATTGCGGCGGAAATCGAAAACTTTATTGACAATTACAACATGCCGTCCATTAATGACGCACCAGGCCTGGAAACAACTGATTTTTCACAAAGGCTTTACCTGGTTTTTCAGGAGTTTAAGCAGGCAATTGACGCCCATGTTACGGAAGTTGTCAATCCCCGGGTATTTCACTTTGTCCAGAGCCTGCAGACGCGTATTCGGGACTATTTTAAGTCGTTGGTTATGCCGTTTGACGCCATGCTCCGGGAAGCCCAGGAAGAGTACATTGACCTGACGGATCTCAAACAAACGGATTGTGAGGACCGCAATCCATCCGTTGACGATCTGTCGTCGCTGGAGATCTTTGCAGGTGCCGGGGATCTCAAACCGCCGACGCTGGTTGCCGTCATGGGTTATTCGACGAAGATCAAAACCGAGGCACTCATGCGACTGGGGCTTTACCGGGTTTTGAAAAACGTGAAGGGTGTTTTCAAAAAGTCCGAGAAACAGGATCAGGAAGAAATTACGCGGGCATTGCAGGACGGTATCGGGCTGATCAAGCGTGAAACTAAAAAATCGCTGGCCTTTCAGCTCAAAGATTACCGGGAAAACTTAAAGTTCGGCTACCTGTTTGAGCTAATTGAGGCGGCGGCCGACGGTTTCACCCGGGGGGTGCTGAATCGATTTCAGGCCCATTTTTCTGATCTTTCCACTGCCATCGAGAGCATCAGCACCAATCAGAAAGACAAAAAACAGGCCTTGCAGATACTGAACGAAATGGTTCAGATTATCGGGCGGCTGGAGGAGAAAATCGAAGGGGTGCGCGGACAGATCGAAGGTTCCCCAAAAAATTGAACATTAAAACCTACCCTTTAAGTTCCTCCAGCCCCTCTTTGGCAAACTGGATCGAATTGTCGAGGGTCAGCGCCATCCTGTAGTAGCGGATGGCTTTTTCTTTTTGGCCCATTTTGCGGTAGTTGGCGGCGATGTTGGCATAATCAATTGCTGAGGAAGGATTCAGCTGAATAACCTTTTTGAAGTTTTCAACCGCTGCCGGGTGCTCTTTGAGTTTGAAGTGGCAAAAACCTTTTAGATTGTAAATGTCGGTTCTGTCCCGATCCAGCGCTTCTCCTTTTTCCAGGACTTCAAGGGCCTGGCGGTATCTGCCCAAATCTTTCAAGGCGACGGCCATGTATGAATATATGCTGGGGGTGTCCTGCTCGGCGGGGTCCAGATCCAGGGAGCGTTGCAAGCAGGGCAGGGCCGCGGCCGGATCATCCATTTTCAGATGGGAGGCACCCAGATAGAAGTGGACATAATATTTTTTCGGCAGTCGTTTTGCGATGGCGGTCAACTGCGCAATGGCTTGCCCGGGCGGGGCGTTTTCATAAATGTGCCGGGTCGCAAACATGCCAACGCTGGTCCCCTGGGAGCGTTCCCGGAAATGGGCCCCGGGGATGATGGTGTAAAAGGACGGAATTTTCAGCCGGTCATGGGTGGTGTCGATCACCAGTACTTCCATGTCGATGGCTGACAGGGCGTTAAGGCAGTTTTCGATTTCTGTTTTGATGTTGTCGCTGGAAATGTCAGGCAGGTCGGTGATATCGACTGTTTTGCCGGGGGCGGTGACAAAGGCAGCCTCTTTCAACGTATTGAATTTGGGCAGGCCGCTGGCCACATAATTGGCGGCGGTGTTGAAATCTCCTGCCAGTTGGGCGACTTCGGTCAATGCCCGGCTCAGGGCTTTTTCGGGATCCGGAGCCGTGCCGGCCGTCCAGACGATTTCACTTGAATCGGGGAAGGTCGCCGGATCATAGGCCAGGGCGCCCACCGTGGGAATGCCGGTATCCAGGGAAAAATCGGACAAATAAAGTTTGATCCCGGCGGTTTTGTATTTTTCGAGCATCTCGCGGACCAGGACATCGGTGGCTGATTGCGGTCGAATGGCCGCCACTTTCAGCCTGCGGTTGCTCACCAAAGAGGATGTATGCCGCTCGACAATTTCACAGATTCCCTGGATCAGAGCCTCTTCCACGCAGTTTCCGGCCGATGGGCCATTGAACTCGTTGATGGCGAAAAACCAGTCAAAGGGTATCAATATCTTTTTTTTACGGGTCAGGTTGTAACCCCAGGTCCACTTGAGTGGAAGATTCTCATAGATTTTTCGTGTGATGGGCAGATCGTCCGATTCATCGTGAACTGAGCGGGCGATCGTCTTGAAATCAACCGCCTCGCCTTTCAGCCTGGCGGGGGTTTCGATGATAAAATTGGCAGGGGTTTTGGTGAAGCTGAAAAAGCTGAACCGCTCGGCCAGTTCCATTACCGCGCTGGCCTCTGCCTGTTGCGGCGTACCGCCTTTGCCCATCTGTTTCTTGGTGCCGATGACCGCCGCCGCGTCCCGGCCGCAGGTGCTGAAATAGACGGGGATATCCAGGCGGCCGTTATCAATGCGCAGGGTGCTTCGCAAGATGTCCAGATCAATTTTTTTCAGTCGGTTCCGAAAACGTTTGACGGTCTCTTCCGGGGGGATAATTTTATCCTGGTCAGCGGTAAAGCCTTTGTAAGCATCCTGCAGGAGTATAACGGTGTCTTTCATCAGGTAGCTCCTTGAATAATATTATTGACCCCTTTTTTATGTTTTGATATGAATTGATTTTCATCTGCAAGTGGGGATGTAGCTCAGATGGGAGAGCGCGGCGTTCGCAACGCCGAGGTCAGGGGTTCGATCCCCCTCATCTCCACCATTTTTTTTGCGAATCAGCGCTTGATTTTCGCTATCTAAATCCCGCCATGGAAAGACTCCCCATCCCCTTTCAAGCTGAACGCTCAGCATGCGGACATCTTTTTTTCGCAGCAATTATATACGACAACGATAGGAATTGAAAGAGCATAGTGGATGGGTTTTTTATCCGCTGATTTTGCATTTGTAACCTTCTATGTGTTTGTGGCTCTTTAGTGATAATTCAGCGTCCAGCCCGCCCAGAAGTCGGGAGGGGCGCTGATTTTGACCTCCTTTCGCGGGTGGTCCACCAGCAGGTGGATCACCCTTTTTGCTGATCGGGCAGATGGTCGTTGACTTTTACTGAACATGGTTTATATTTTGGGTTTAGGTTTCGGGGGAAATGCAACGGATTTACAGTAGCCGATGTTTTTAATTCTGCCTACGATCAATTAGGGCCGTAAATATTTTGACCTAACCGCGCGGGGAAATATGAACAGAAGCGCCGAGGTGGAGCGAAAGACCAAAGAGACAAATATCCGGATTGCACTGGATCTGGACGGGCAGGGCCGGGTGGAGATATCCACTGGCATTGCTTTCTTTGACCATATGCTGACCCTGTTTGCCGTTCATGGCTTTTTTGACCTGAGCGTGCATGCCGAGGGAGATCTGGAAGTCGATCTGCACCATACGGTTGAAGATGTCGGGTTGGTACTGGGTGATGCCATTGTCCGGGCACTTGGTGAGCGCAAGGGAATCAGGCGGTACGGGCATGCCGTCACACCGATGGACGACGCCCTGGCGGCCGTTACCATAGATTTGTCCAACCGCCCCTTCCTGGTTTACCGGCTTCCGGAAATACAGCCTTCTGGCATTGCGTTCAACCCGCAGCAGACAAAGGAATTTTGCAGGGCGCTGGCCTTTCGCGGTGCCATGAATCTGCATATCCAGGTCGCCTATGGGGAAAATGAGCATCACGTGCTCGAAGCCGTGTTCAAGGCCCTGGGACGTTCTCTCGATCAGGCATGCACCCTTGACGATCGCATCAGCGGTGTCCGGTCATCCAAGGGAAGCCTTTAGTTCTATGATTGTCATTCCCGCAGTTGATATAAAAGATGGAAAATGCGTTCGGCTTTTACAGGGGCGCATGGAAGACGAAACCGTATTCTCAGACGATCCGGCTGCGATGGCTCGCAAATGGGCCCGGGCGGGGGCCGAATTAATTCACGTGGTGGATCTGGATGGCGCCTTTGAAAAAAGTCCGCAAAACATGGCGGCCATCAAGGGGATTTTGGAAGCGGTGGATACTCCGATTCAGCTCGGTGGCGGGATTCGCGATATGCGCACCGTGGACATGCTGCTGGAAATGGGAATAGAGCGGGTGATTATTGGAACCGCGGCCCTTCGCAGTCCGCAGTGGGTGATCCAGGCCGCAGGTCAGTTTCCCGGACACATTGTCATCGGTATCGATGCCCGCAACGGCCGGGTTGCCATTGAGGGCTGGACCGAAAACACTGAAATGAAAGCCGTTGATCTGGCCAGGCGTTTTGAAGACTGCGGCGTGGCGGCCATCAATTTTACAGACATTCAGCGTGACGGAATGCAGACCGGCCCGAACCTTGAACAAACGCGGCAGCTGGCCCAAGCCGTCTCCATCCCGGTGGTCGCATCCGGCGGTGTATCAAGCATCCGTGACATTGAAAATCTCCTGCCGCTGGAGGCCGTGGGGGTGACCGGGGTGATTACCGGCCGGGCACTGTACAGCGGCGGGCTGGATTTTAAGCAGGCCTGTGCGGTCGCCCGGGCAAACCGACCGAAAATGCTAAAAAAACATTGACAAACCGGTTGTGGCGAATTAAATTTTTCGTTTAACTGTAAAACCTTCCATCAATATGAATCTTCCAACTCTCCCGGCAATGGAGGTTGCTGTTATTGGCGAATTTTATCCCTGAAGATAAAATTTCTGAGATAAAAAATGCGGCCGATATTGTAGATGTTGTTTCAGAAGCCGTACTCCTGAAAAAAACAGGCAAAAACTACGTTGGTCTCTGCCCGTTTCATTCTGAAAAAACACCGTCTTTTACGGTCAGCACGGACAAGCAGATATTTTATTGTTTCGGGTGCGGTACAGGGGGAAATGTTTTCAGTTTCCTGATGAAACAGGAAGGGCTTTCATTTCCCGAAGCGGTACGCCGGCTGGCCCGCCGTTATGGTATTGATTTGCCGGACAAGCCAATGTCGCCGGGGCGCAAACGTCAGATCGATGAGCGGGAGAGACTGTTTGGCCTCAATCGGGAGGCGATGGATTTTTACCACCGGACGCTGATGACAAGCGGTACTGGGCGACGGGCAAAAGCCTATCTGGATCAAAGAGGGATCAGTGACCGGACCATTGATGATTTTAAACTGGGATTTGCCCCCGATGGTTGGGACAGGCTGCTGAACCATTTTTCAAAAAAGCGGGTTTCCCCGCTGATGGTTGAAAAAGCAGGCCTGGTGGTCCCCCGAAAAAATAAAAGCGGCTACTATGACCGGTTTCGCAACCGGATCATATTTCCAATTTTTGACAGCAACCGGCAGGTGATCGGCTTTGGCGGACGGGTTCTGGACGACAGTCTGCCCAAGTACCTGAATTCTCCGGAAACGCCGATTTATGACAAGAGCCGCTCGCTGTATGGTATCCATCGGGCCAGGGAAAAGTGCCGGGACAGCGGGACGGTTTTTATCGTGGAAGGGTACCTGGACCTTCTCGCGCTTCACCAGCACGGTATCGAAAATTGTGTGGCCACGCTTGGAACGGCCTTGACCGCGCAGCAGGTGCGGCTGTTAACACGCTTTGCCGGCCAGATTATACTGGTTTATGACTCCGATGAAGCCGGTTTGAGATCTGCCCAGCGGTGCATTGAAATATTCTGGCAGGAGCATATCGACTTTCGAAGACAGGATGTATTCCGGGAGGAAAAGGCTGACACCCATATTCTGGTCCTGCCTGCCGGCCATGACCCGGACTCGTATATATTTAAATACGGTCCGGAAAAGTTTTTGGAGGCGGCGGACAGGGCACCGGGCATCATCACTTTTTTGATGGATTGTGCTGTTCGAAAATACGGCCTTTCCACCGAGGGAAAAATTCGCATTATTAGCGAAATCCAGGCACCGCTGGCGGCAATCAACGACCCTGTAGCCAGGACGCTGTACATCAAACAGGCTGCCGAACGAATTGGTGTTGATGAGCGCGCTGTTGCCCGGCGGGTTGAAACGGCTGCAGATGAAAAAAGATTTGCTGCCGGCGTGCCGGGCCGGGGAGTTGGCAGGTCCGGCGAAAGCGGAAAAGGCGATGCCGCCGGCCCACCCGGCGATGATGAAATGGATCGGCCGGAAAGCCGCACAGAGCGTAAAATCATTGCCATGATGCTTCAGTTTCCTGATATATTAACTGAGATAAAAGAACAAAACGTACTGAAATATTTCGGTAATAATGTTTTAAAAAAAATCGGCGAATTTATCCTGGAAGTATATCCGCAGACTGGCAGTCAGGTGTCTGAACTGATTGTGCGCATGGACAACCGGCAACAGCAGCAAATCGTTGCCGCACTGGCCATGGGAGACGAATCCTGGAATATGAAAGGCTGTTTGCGGCTGCTGGGCCGGTTCGTTGAAACCGGTCGCAAAATTCAGGAAAGCGGATTGCTGGACGAAAAAATCAGGACCGCTGAAAAAAACAATGACCAGGTACTGTTGCTGTCGCTTTTAAAGCAAAAACAAAAGATGGCGATGCGTAGCGAGCAAAAGAAAATGGCCATCTTGAATGAGAAACAATAACGCGCTTATCCGGGTCAGACGGCTCAATATCGAACGATAATCGCCAATAGATTTGCGACTGAAAAAGTGGAGTATCAGGGAGGCAAGGTTTTATGGCCAGAAAAGCTGCTGTGAAAAAAGGGAGCGCTAAAAAAAAGGTTACCAAAACGGCTGCCAAAAAGAAAACTGCTGTGGCTGCCAGGAAAGGGACCGCTGAAAAAAGACGCGCCCCAAAAACCGCTAAAAAACAGGTGCGGGAAACCAAAAAGGTCGAAAAACCCAACCGCAACAGCAAGACAACCATGAAAGCGATCAAGACGCTGCTGGGCAAGGGGAAAAAACAGGGATACTTAACTTATGACGAGATAAACAAAGTGCTTCCGGAAGACATGCTGTCGCCCGAACAGATCGATGAGACCCTGATGCTGTTTGATGAAAACGACATTGAAGTCGTTGATGAAAAACAACAGAAAAAAGTGGCCAAAATTAAGAAGGCCAAAGAAAAAAAGGTAACTGTCAGCAAGGTGGACAACGCTGAATTCGGCACCGTTACCGATCCGGTTAAAATGTATTTGCGTGAGATGGGACTGGTGACCCTTTTAAGCCGGGAAGGTGAGGTTGAAATCGCCAAAAAGATAGAAGCCGGTGAACAGGAGGTACTGCGGGCGTTGCTGGAAAGCACAACCGGTGTCGAGGCCATTATCGCCCTTGGCGGCAACATTGAAAACGGGGCATTGCGGCCTAAATATGTACTGCGTGACATTGATGAGGGTGACACTTATACCGACGAAATCATGCAGACAGAACAATTTCTGGATGTAATTCGATCCATCAAGCAGATCCACGAAGAAAACAAAGCGCTGAGGGAAAAACTTTTTAACAAAAAAATCAAGGCGGAGGAACAGCGTCGCCTGCGACGAAGCATATTGCGCCGGATTAATAAAATTTTCGACCTGCTGAAAGACTGGCGCCTGGAGCCCAGTGTTATCGATAGTATCGAACATAAAATCAGGCAGCAGATTCAGTGGTTTGATACCCGGAACAATGTGTTTATTGAAACCGCTGAAATGTTTAATTCGCCCCTAAAAGAGCTGAACGAGAACCTGAGAACCAAGACGAAATTCATAAAATGGGCCAGCCCCCGCAGTACACTGACCAAAGAGGATTTGGGAAAACTTTATAAAGAGCTTAAAGGGATCCTGGAGACCGTTGAGAGCCAGCAGATCGAACTGAAAGCGAATCGCCGGGCTCTGAAGCGCATTATCAGCAATGTGGAGGAAGGACGTTTTCGTGCCAAAATGGCCAAAAGCGAGCTGATCAAGGCCAACTTGCGGTTGGTGGTCAGCATCGCTAAAAAATACACCAATCGCGGACTTCAGTTTCTGGACTTGATCCAGGAGGGCAATATCGGCCTGATGAAAGCCGTTGATAAATTCGAGTATCGCCGGGGATATAAATTCAGCACCTATGCCACCTGGTGGATCCGGCAGGCCATAACCCGGGCCATTGCCGACCAGGCGCGAACCATTCGCATTCCGGTGCACATGATCGAAACGATCAATAAACTGATCCGGACCTCGCGTTACCTGGTTCAGGAACAGGGCCGGGAGCCCACCCCGGAAGAAATCGCCGAGAAAATGGAGATCCCCCTGGAAAAAGTACGCAAGGTGCTAAAGATCGCGCGGGAGCCGATCTCGCTGGAAACGCCCATCGGGGAAGAAGAAGACAGCCACCTGGGGGATTTTATCGAAGACAAGAAATTCATGCTGCCTTCAGATGCAGCCGTCAACATGAACCTGGCCGAGCAGACGCGAAAAGTCCTGGCGACACTGACGCCGCGCGAAGAAAAAGTACTGCGCATGCGATTTGGCATTGGTGAAAAAGCGGATCACACGCTGGAGGAGGTGGGTCAGGATTTTGCGGTCACCCGTGAGCGCATTCGGCAGATCGAAGCCAAGGCCCTGAGAAAGCTGCGTCATCCGACCCGCAGCCGGCAGCTGAAGAACTTCATTGAAACCTGATTGAGCGTTTCAAATTTTAAAAAGAGCTCACTTTTCAATGTATCTGCGGCAACCTCGGCAATCGCCCAACTATATGAAAGCTGGTCCGGTTGACAACAGATAACAAAAACGATAGCTTCACGAAAAAGGGCCCATAGCTCAGCTGGCAGAGCCACCGGCTCATAACCGGTAGGTCCCTGGTTCGATCCCAGGTGGGCCCACTTTTTTTTTTACACCGATGCCATCAACGGTTTCCGACATAATTCGCATCCTGGACGACATGATGCCTCCGGCGCTTGCCCAGCAGTGGGATAACGTCGGTTTGCAGGTGGGCGATACCCGCGCAAGCGTGCAATCAGTCTGGGTGGCCCTGGATCCAACCGCCGAAGTTGTACGGGCCGCCTGCCGGCGCAATGTAGATCTGCTGATTACTCACCATCCGTTGATTTTCAAACCGCTGACTTGCGTAAACTTTCATCGGCCCGTGGGAGCGATTATTGAGCTTGCCGCTCGCCACCGTTTGGCGATTTTTGCCGCTCACACCAACCTGGACAGTGTTGCCGGCGGGCTCAATGATGTCCTTGCCCGACGAATCGGACTGCGTAATTTAAAGCCCCTGGAGGCGGCAGGCCAGAGCATCGACAGCGCAGCCGTCGAAGGAATCGGCCGGGTAGGCGATCTGGATGGAAGCATTGCATTGGAAGCGCTGGTGGCAGGGATAAAAGAGTCCCTGGGGCTGGAACGGATCCGGTTTGCCGGCGATCCTGCTTTGCCGGTTGAACGGGCGGCTGTATGCAGCGGCAGCGGCGGCAGCCTGTTGCCGGAATTTTTCAGCTCCGGCGCTCAAGCTTACATTAGTGGTGATTTGCGCTATCACGATGCCAGGGACGTGGAAGCGGAAAATCTCGGCCTGGTCGACATCGGGCACTTTGCCTCTGAGCATCTGATTGTTGAAGTGCTGGCCGGGCGGCTTGAAAAAATTATTGCCCAAAAGGCGATGAACGTCACCGTTAAGGCGTGTGACTTTGAAGTCGATCCTTTTAAGTACAGATAAACGAAAAAAGATATTTCCGTATTTTGAAGAACAGGATACCGCATGCCGGAAAACATCAGAGAGCAAATCGCCATTCTCGTCGAACTGCAAAAAATCGATATGGAATGCAACCGACTGAAAGCCAGGTTGCGTGAGGTTCCCGCTCAAATCAGCGAACTGCAGCGGGGGGCTGAAGAATATACAGGGCTCATTGAGGATAAAAAAAATACCATCGATGAACTCAAAAAACAATATCGCAGCTGTGAATCCGAGGTGCAGGGCAATCTTGGCATGATTGCCAAAAGCCAGGAAAAATTGCGGGCGGTGAAAACCAATAAGGAATATCAGTCATCGCTGAAAGAAATCGACGATTTGAAATTGAAAAACGCCGCTATCGAAGATAAGATGCTGGAATTTCTCGAGCAGATCGAAGCGGTCGAAAAGCAGCTGGAAGAAACCGGGCAACAGCATGCCGAACTTGCCGATGAAGCCCGCCAGCAAAAAAAACAGATCGAGCAGGAAGCTGAAAAAATCAGGGCCACGCTGCTTCGGCTTGAAGCTGAACGCGAGACAATTTGTTCCGGATTGGATCCCAGCTTGCTGGAAACTTTCAACCGTGTTCAGGCTGCTCATTCGGATTGGGTGGCCGTCGTCGAAGTCAGAAATTCCGTCTGCCAGGGCTGTCACCTGAACATTCCGCCTCAGCTGTACAACGAGCTTCATCGCTGTGACAGCTTGAAATATTGTCCCAACTGTGAGAGGATTATTTACTGGCAGGAACAAGAAGAACGGTCGGAGTAATCAGAACGATCGCCGGGCCGGGTGACCGATCCGGAGGAAAGTCCGAACACCACAGGGCAGGGTGCTTCATAACGTGAAGTCGCGGCGACGCGAAGGAAAGTGCAACAGAAAGCAAACCGCCCGGCGCTGAACTTGCGGGTTCAGCGTCAGGTAAGGGTGAAACGGTGCGGTAAGAGCGCACCAGTTCCCCGGGTGACCGGGGAAGCTTGGCAAACCCCACCCGGTGCAAGACCAAATAGGGGAGCGTTCGAGGGCGGCCCGTCCGAGCTCCCGGGTAGGTCGCAAGAGGTGTCGGGTGACCGGCATCCATAGATGAATGATCGTTGCCCGTTTCAGGGCAACCTGGACCGGGAAACAGAATTCGGCTTACGGGTTGCTCCGGCCGTTTGAAATTAGTGAAACCCCGCCTCGCGGTTGCAAAAACGAGACGGGGAAAATTTTTGAGGAAGGCATTTTACGGATGCATGATACAAGTCCCCGGACCAATAGCGCATTTTATGAAAAGGTAAATACCTTTTCCCATGATTATTTGATGTGCTGCCTGTACCTGTCAGAGCTGGATGATCCCAAAAATGCGTTTACTAAAAAATTATTTGCCAAATTGATTTCGACCTCTTTGCTGCTTGAAGATTTTCTGGATTTCCATGGGGCTAAGAATAATAAACGCTGGTATTATTACCGGGAGCTGTCAGCGGCCGTGCGGCATCTGAGCCTGGGGGCAAATTTTCAAAAACATATTTCCAACCGGCTGGAATTTTATGACCTTCCTGAATATGGAGATGTGCAAAGAGAAGGTGATAACACGTTCGAATTTTTAACCCGTGCGCTGTTGAACATGGCGCCGGTTATTCTCGAGGAAGCCAGACGCCTGAACATTCCGATCCCGGAAAAACGATACTGTGCGGATGATTTTCCGCGCATCACCACCGATGAAGTCTTAGACTATGATATTGACGATCAGCATAAAGACCTGCAGAAAAAAAATATCGTCAAAATTGCCAGTGAATTTTTAAAGATTACCAAGGATTTTGATCAACTGAAATTCTACGAAACCTATAGCGCTGAAGAGCTGCCGACCATCGTTCCCGAAAAGGTTAATGAAGTTGAAATCCGCCGTTACGAAATGCTGTTGCATAACCTGCAGTCTTCCTTTGACACCTATGTTATTCATGGGGGCTTTCGCTATGGCAATAGAAAGCTCAAACAGCTGCGGGGCTCTTTTTCAGTGGTGTTGCATCTGCTTCAAATGGTGGGACGCCTGCTTCATTTCTATGAGCGCCATTTGCATGAGGCCGGTTACAAGAATACTTACAAGATGGTCCAGGAAAAGTTGGCGCGACTGGTCGATCCGGTTATCCTGCTGGACCGGACCATCAATTACGGTCTTTTTTACGCCTGCCATTTTTTAACCACCGGACAGGAGCTGGCTGGTGAAATTCTCAACGAGAACATCGAACGGACGCGGATCAAAGTGGGGATCCCGCAAAAACTGGGCTTTCATGCACGTCCCAGCCTGCTGGTGGCCAAAATCGTTCAGCATTACGGCGGACAGGTGGAACTGCTGGTGGGTGAGGACCGCTTCGATGCCAGCAGCGTGCTGGATCTTCAGTGGGCCGGGGGAAAAATCCAGAAGGAAAAATTGGACGAAGTCATTTTCGAGGGGGATGCACGGGCATTGAGGGACATCGAGATTTTGGCCGAGGTTAACTATGGTGAAGATACCATGGGCAAAGGGGTCCCATTGCCCAATGAGCTGAAGTATTTGATGTAAGACATGTCCGCGGAGCGGAGCTTTTGGAATCGGGTATCCATGCGCTCCCAGCGGATCGGTTTTGCCAACTGCATTGTGATCCAATAGACTGGAAGTGAGGCAACATTATGGCTGCCGCTGTTATCGTCGCCGCCGGAAGCGGAACCCGCATGCAGGCCAGGCTTCGTAAACAGTACCTGCCATTGGCTGGAATTCCGATTTTGGCCCGCACTCTAAGTGTTTTTGATTCCTGCCGACGAATTGATCAAATTTGGCTGGTCATCCCCAAAGAAGATTTCGTGCTTTGCCGCCGCAATATCCTGGAGCCGGCAAAATTTACCACCAAAATTCACCTGGTCGCCGGTGGAGACAGTCGTCAGGATTCGGTTTACAATGGACTGCAGAAAGTAGACCGCCGCAGCGGTATTGTGGCCATTCATGACGGGGTGCGGCCGCTGCTGCGCGATGATCAGCTGGTGGCTTGCATTGAAGGCGCTGCGCAAACCGGGGCCTGTATTCTGGCGGTGCCGGTTTTTGATACCCTCAAGCAGGTGGATGCCTCCGGAAGGATTATAATAAATACCCTTGAAAGAGAAAAAATCTGGTTGGCCCAGACGCCCCAGGCCTTTGATCTTGGATTGATCCGCAAAGCCCATGATGATGCCCGGCGTACGGGTTATGCGGGCACCGACGATGCATCGCTGGTGGAACGGCTTGGAACCGCCGTAACGATTGTCACCGGCAGCCGGAGCAATATCAAAATTACGAGCAACGAGGATTTACAGATCGCCCAATGCCTGCTGCGCGCAACACCGGGGACAGAGTCAACAGGCAGATTTTGATAACGCCAGTTTCAGTTTGGCGATTGAGACGGTTCGGCATTCAGCTCGATTTCAACACGGCGGTTTTTTCGTCTGCCCTCAACGGTGGTGTTTGGAGCGATGGGATTTTGGGGCCCCATGCCGGTGACTTTGATTCGCGACGGATTGATCCCTTTTCCCGCCAGGTAGGTTTTGATGGTGTTGGCCCGGAATTCAGAAACGCTGACATTATAGCTGTAACTTCCGGTTGAATCCGTATAGCCTTTAATGGTTACCGTGGCCGTGGAATTTTGCTGCAGGAAATGGGCGATCCGCTCCAGGGTTTCAAAGGCCGGGTCGGGCAGTTCGTTTGAATTACGTTTAAAGTAAATGGTAAACTTGCGCTGGGTCAAAGGGGCGGGCTCCGGTTTCGTGGTTTGCTCCTCTGACGCTGTTTGCTGGGCAGCCGGAGCTTTCAACGCATTTGGGTCGGATGGCGCCGGACTGGCAGCAACAGCAGCGGCAGCTTTTTCTTGTTCTTGTTTTTGCGGCATGCTTGCATCCAGGGCCTCGGCGGCATCTTTTGCCGGCGGATTAATTTCAGGCGCGGGGCCCTGATACTCCTGGGGCGCAATTTCCTGCATGGACCAGCGGGGCGTATCGTCGGTATTCATGTCGTAAAAAAGATAGCCCCCAAGGCTTAGCAACATCAGCAGTACGATAATGACGCCGGCCTTTTTGCCCACGGAGGATTTTGGCGGCACGTGAACCGGCGCAGGGGGCAGCACGGCAGGGATGGTCCCCGATTTCTGCCCATTGCCGTTTTCAAGGTTGACTTCCACCGGAATCTGCAACTCTTTTTTACATTCCAGGATTATGCTGGCATCAATTGATTTCAGACCCGTGGAATACCCGGTCAGCAGGGCATGATCGCAAATAATGTTGATCAAACGCGGGTAGCCGTTTGAAAAAGAAAAAATCTCATGAACGGCATCGGCAGTGAAGATTTGGCGGGTGGCGCCGGCGATTTTCAGCCGGTGCTGAATATACTTGTACGTTTCGCCTTCTGTCAGGGGATCGATGTGATAGCTAACGGTGATCCGCTGTCGAACCGCTTTGCTGCGTTCTTTCATCAGCGTGTCGTTAAATTCGCTCTGACCCACAAAAAAAATGTTGATCAATTTCCTGTTCTGCAGTTCGATGTTGGACAGCAGGCGTATCTGCTCGAGCAGATCGGGGTCCAGGCGCTGGCATTCATCAACGATGAGCAGTACTTTTTTATGTGCTGCATAGGCCTTGTGCAAAAATTGTTTCAGGTAAATGAGAAAGGCTCCCTTGCTGTCGAACCTTTTCCTCATGCCAAACTCAATGGCCAGGATATTAAAAAAATCCAGGGCATCCAGTCCCGGATCCGGTATGGTGGCCACAATTGCGGCCATATCGATCATTTTTACGAGACGATTGATCAGAGCGGTCTTACCGGTTCCCACATCCCCGGTCAGCAGCAAAAAACCCTTGTTTTCCAGAATCCCGTATTTCAGGGTGGCCAGCGCTTCGGCATGCTTTTCGCCAAGCCAGAGAAACTTCGGGTCCGTTGTTATCTGAAACGGTTTGGATTTCAGGTTGTAATAGGCTTCATACATGTTGTTTA
>JAOZPY010000296.1 GCA_029932495.1 Desulfobacterales bacterium | reverse complement strand
CCCAGGCAAACACAAAACCGACGAACCTGTGCTTGATACTGTATGGGTCGAGGTTGCGGCCCCATCGCTGTATACTGACAATTTTACCCAAAACCTGATCGGCTTCAACCTGTTCATCAAAACTGCCGGCAGCATCGCCGCGAAGGATGAAAAGGCGACGGGGACCGGTGGAACATTTTTTATTATTTTTGCGAACTCCACGCCCGGATGCTGAAAAAGCCTGTAGAAGCGATGAATAATCATTGCCCGCTGTATCCGTCACAATCGCCATCACCCGGTGGGCAACCAGGTTGCCGTTGCAGCGATACAAAATAATATCTCCCCGGTTCACAGCCACCGGTGAAATGGGCTCCACCAGGACCGTTTCATTGGCCATAATCGTCGGGAACATGCTGTGGCCCGGCGCCTTAAAGCGTACCATGTGACCGTTTTGCAAAAGATCGGTAATGAGTTCAGGAAACAAGGGGGTTAAGGATCTCCGCTTGCAGCGGCCTGGACTGTGGTCCTGCGGTCCTTGAAGTGCATTTCTGCGGCGTCATACTGTCTCAGGCCCTCGACGATGCGCATCATCTCTTCATAATGGCGGCCCCCGGGACAATAGTCGCATGGCCCGTGGGCAGCGATTTCTAAGTCCATGGTATAGGCTCTCAGGTGCGCCACCTGGCACAAAAAATCCACCGGAGCTTCAGCATCGGCACATTCCAGTTCACCATTGGCCGGACACATGCCGCACATGGGCTTGAGCTGGCAACTGGTGCATTTGGTTTGGCGGGTTATCTTTTTCTGCCGGACACTGAATAGATGCTCTTCCCACCCCTGCCGGAAACTGCCCCGGCGAAGGTCATAGGCTCCGTCTGAAGAAAAAACGCAAGGGGTCAACCATCCATAGGGATCGATGGCAAAGGAGTTGGACGCACCTCCACAAAGATACAAATTGTCAGCCCGTTGCATGGGCAAAAGCGGTTTATTGAATTGGTGGGCAAAACGCTGCCATTCAGCGACACGCCTGGAATCCTGCAGGTCCAGGGCCACTACTTCAGCCGGGGTCAGGCGCACTTCCAGCGGACTTTGCGAGCAATCCCGGCGCGGATTGATCATGGCGTCGAATTTAAACTCCAGTCCGAGCTCATTTTCGACAAAATGTTTCATATCCTCAATTTCATGCCGGTTGCGGGTGATGGCCACGGTTTTTAGCTTGAGCGGCAGGTTGCGATCCATCAAAAGATGGATGCCGTTTAAGCATCGATCATAGGAACCCGGGATCCCGGTAATGGACTCATAGGTTTGCCGCGAGCGGCCATAGAGGGTAATTTCAATCGCAAAGGGAGCAAAACACGCCAGATAATCGGCAATCGCCGGGGTGATTAAAGTTCCGTTGGTAAACAGGGTAATAAGCAACCCCTTGTGCTTGGCGTAACCATAGATTTCCAAAAAATCGGGGCGTACGAAGGGTTCTCCGCCGGTCAGCAGCAACCACAAACATCCAGCAGCCGTGATTTCATCTATGATCCGCCGGTATTCATCCAGGGACAGTTCCCTGTTTCTGGCAGTGCGATCCCCGGCGGGCAGATTGTTATAGCAGTGCACACATTGATTGTTGCAGCGCTGGGTGACCTCGATGGAGCCGCTGATGGGGACCCGCCTGTTCGAAAGACGCCGGTGAACTCCCAGGCTCCAGTCCGCATATTCAAGTGTTTGGATCATGCGAAAACAACTGCCATACTGGATGTCACCCGTGACGGGTGCGACCCGATTTCCGCCAACTGACCGTCGTTGAGAAATAAAACTCGATCAGCGCACTGGACGGTCGATGCCCGATGCGAGGCAATCAAAACGGTTTTTGCCTTCCCCCAAGATGATAAAGTGCTCAAAATAGACTTTTCCTTGGCATTGTCCAGGGCCGCGGTGGGTTCATCCAGAATCAGGATATCCGGGTCTTTCACCAGCGCCCGGGCAAGGCAAAGCCGCTGCTTCTGACCTTCGGATAAGTTGGTGCCTTTTTCTCCGATATTGGTATCATATCCCCGGGGCAGGGCCTGGATAAAATCGTGAATACCAGCTGTCCGGGCAGCCTCATACACCTGCTGTTCAGCGGCACCCGGATTCCCGTAACGCAAATTTTCAATAATAGTTCCAGCCAAAAGACGCGGTTGTTGGGACACATATCCGATCCGGCGTCTTAACGATCCTAGATGATAGTTCGATGCCGGTTGCCCGTCAAAATAGATTTTACCTGACACAGGCTGGTAAAAACCCAGGATCAGGCTGATCAAAGTTGTCTTGCCCACACCGCTGGGCCCCACCAGGGCCACGCTTTCGCCCGGTTGAATGGCAAATGTCAGCTTTGTAAAAATCGGCTCAGCACCGTCATAGCCAAAAATGACATGCTTGAACTTTATCTCGCCCCTTAGCTTTTTCACTTTTTTAACGTCGGTCCGATTCTGTTCGGGTGCAATTTCTAGCAAGGCTGACACACGCTGCAGGGCCGCCATGGATTGTTGCAGCTGCAGGTTGGCCGAAGCCAGAAACTGCGCCGGTCCGAAAACATAGGCCAGATAGGCCTGAAAAGCAAGAAGTGATCCCAGGCTCCAGCGGCCATCGATGATCCAGATGGCACCCACCGATAGGGTAACCACCCGGGCCGCACCGGGAATGGAATTAATCACCAGGTTTGCCAGGGAATTAATGGCAGATTGTTCCAGCGAGTTATGCAAAATGCCCTTTAAAGAAGAAAACAGCCGCTTGCGGCTGTTTTCTTCGCATGCATAGGACTTAATCAGTGAAGCCTCGGACAAAGATTCCTGAATTTTTCCAGATACATCCGCGGCTTGCTCCAGCCGAGAATGACTCAGAATATGGATCCGGCTGGAAAAAAAGTGGACCACCCATGCCAGGGCCGGCAGAAAAACCAACACGCCAACGGCCAATCGCCACTCCAGATAGAGCAACAATACGATGCCGCCCAAAAAGCGCAGGCTATTGCTGATAACTTGCACTAGGGTGGCGGAGAAAAACCAGCGCAGGCCTTCGATGTCTTCGGTCAGCCGTGACTGCAGGTAACCGGTGCGGTGATCATCAAAAAAAGCTTGGGGCAGGTGCAGTACCCGATCGATCAGATCATTTTGAAGATCAAGGACAATCTGCTGCTCAAGACGGGCGAAATAGAAATCTTCCAGCAGCCGGGCTGCCTTTTCTGCGATCAGGCATCCAACTAACAGCAAAACAGCGAAAATCAGCAACCCTGCCTGATGACCCAATATAACCTCATCGACTAGATAGCGGGTGATCAGCGGCGGAGGGAACGCAAACAGGGAAGCGGCACCAATTAACAGCAACCCTAGCATTGCACGGCGCCAGTGTTTTTTGAAATAGGGTTGCAGGCTTTTCAGACTGGTTTTAAGACCATGATATCCGAGATTGCGGGCTATACGGTCCGATGGCATTTCCCGAGTCAACGCCCGCTTGAAATATGCAAACCAGGTTTTCATTTTTTTATATTATATTTTCAGTTCCTGATAGAGATTGTCTATTTTATTTACCATCGCTTCGATACTGAACCGGCCACAGCGCTGACGACCGCACCGACCCATCTCCTTCGCCTTTTCAGGATCATCGATCAGCTGTCTAATGGCTTCAGCCAGCGCTTGTTCATCACCGGGGGGTACCAGCAGGCCGTTTTCGCCGTGCTGAACCAGGTCCGGGATACCGCCCACTTGACTTGCCACCACCGGTTTACCGGCCGCCATGGCCTCAACTATCACCCGCCCCATACCTTCGTTTAACGACGGCAGTACAAAAATATCAAAAATCGGCATGATTTGCTCCACATCCCGGCGCCACCCTAAAAACCGCACCCTTCCATTGCCGCCGACTTTGCTCGCCGCTAGGCGCAGATCCACTTCGAGATCTCCCTTACCTACAAATACCAACTGGACATTCGGATGCCCTTGCCAAATTTCTTCCATAGCGCGCAAGAGATGAAACGGTCCTTTGATCGATAGTAACCAGCCCATAAATCCGACAACCGTCCCTTCCGGCGCTATTCCCAACAAACGCCTTTTTTCAATTTGATTAACCTGCACCCCGCTGAATCTCTCAACATCCACACCGCTGTGAATAGTGCGCAAGGTTTCAGGCTGCCCGACGGCCATTCGGAAATAATCGTTTTTTTCTCCCTCGGTCAATGCCACCATCCGATGAGTCCAGCGAGCCAATATTTTTTCCAGCCATAGAAACACCTTGGAAGCCATAGGTCCGAAATGCCCGTAGAAAACATGCCCATGGGGCGTATGGACAATGCAGGATACACCAGCAAGCCGGGCCGCTATCCGTCCCAGCAACCCCGCTTTTGATGAATGAGTGTGAACAATAGCGGGTTTTTCCCGAATTATGATCCGCAGAAGCGAAAAAAAAGCTGCCATGTCCCGGACAGGATCAATGCGCCGCACCAGGTTTGAAACTGCAATAAACTTTACCCCATCGCTTTGCGCGTCCCTGATACCGCCTGCCACCACCTGATGTTCA
>JAOZPY010000295.1 GCA_029932495.1 Desulfobacterales bacterium | reverse complement strand
CGCTGGGCAATTACCACAATGCGGTCCAGGTCATCAAGGAGCGCAACCCGTTTCCAGCCATTATCGGACGTATATGCCCCAGGCCCTGCGAACTGGACTGCCGCCGCAATTATATTGATGAGCCCGTGGCCATCAACTTTTTAAAACGTTATGCCGCTGACTATGAACGGCAAAGCGGGAAAAGGGTGCTTCCTTACAAGGCGCCTGAAACCGACCATCGTATTGCAGTGGTCGGCGGCGGAGTGGAAGGACTGTCCGCGGCCTTTTTTGCTGCCCGGCTGGGCCACCAGGTAACTGTTTTCGAGGCGACCTCAAATCTGGGCGGATTGCTGCGAAGTGCCATTGCCAAGGAAAGGCTGCCCGAGGAAATTCTTACCTGGGATATCGAAGGAATCCTGGAGATGGGCGTGGAGGCCGAAAACGGCAAGGTCCTGGGCCAGGACTTTACAGTTGCCACTTTGCTGCGTCAGGGATTTGAGACTGTGTTTCTGGCTACCGGAGGCTGGGACAGCCGGCTGGCGCGTGGGATCGTGATCGAGGAGCACCTGCCCATTGCCGGGACCTATCTGATGGTTGACTGGCTGAACCTGGCGGGCAAAGACAACGCAACGGCTTCCTGCCCGACGGATGTCGTCATATACGGCGGCGGCCGGCTGGCCCTGAAAACGGCGCGAATCTGTCGTGACAGGGGGGCGCAGCGGGTCACCATTTTACTGCGCGAGAATCGGTCGGAGGCCGGTTTCAGCGATGTCGATCTGGATGAACTGGGCATCACAGGACTGCAGATAGTGTACAATGCGGGCCTCCAGCGTCTGGTTGGACAAGATGACAGCCTGGAGCGGATAGAATATGTTGATCTGCACAGTCGGAAAAAAACCAGCGTATCGGCCCAGGGCCTGATCATCGCCGCCGGCCGTTTTCCGGAGCTGATATTCACTGCATCAAAAATCGATGCACCTGAAATCGGAGAGTCTTCCGATCAGCCATTGCAATGGGAAGCCACCGCCCCCTATAAACAACCGGTACTGGGCAATGAGATCGGTCTGTTTGCCGAGGGTGATGTGCTGGCTGATTACAGTGCCGCCATTAAGGCCATCGGGGCCGGCCGCAGGGCTGCCGCGTCGTTGCACCAGGTCATCCATGGCCTGGAACCGGCGCTTTCCGGGCATGTCATCATGACAGATGCGGATGTGCAGAACGTCGATCACGTTGAAAATGTTGCGGCCACCAGGCGCCAGATCATGCCGATATGCAGCGGTCCGGAGCTTGCAGTCTGCGGCGAAATTGAACGGGGATTTACCGAGGACATGGCGCGGGCGGAAGCCGACAGGTGTTTGCAGTGCGGGTTGATATGCTACGAGCATTCTGAGGCATCGCCGGTCAAGGAAGAAAGCACCGCATGAATTCGGAAGTGGGAATGCGGAAGTCGGAAGGATAAGAAAAGGGTAACTCAGGGAAGGAAACTGTCAGTTGGCGACTGAAAAAGGCATCGTCATTCGAACCGATTCCAGCGGGGCCTGGGTAAAGACCGTTAGATCCAGCGCCTGTGAAGCATGTGCATCCAAGGATTCTTGCCAGGCCATGGGCGGTGACGATATGGAGGTCAAGGTTATCAACGAGATCGGCGCCGCCGAGGGGGATCGGATTGTTTTGAACTTACGAACGGCTTCTTTGCTGAAGGCCACCTTTTTGCTTTATGTCTTTCCGATTCTGGTGCTGATCGCCGGTGCCATTGTCGGACAGCAAAGCGCCCCATTTTTCGGCTTTAACCCCAACGGTTTTTCCGTAGTGGTGGGGTTCTCATTTTTCATTGCAGCGGTGTTGATTGTCAAAATTTCGGCTAACCGGATGGCCAAAAAAAACGAATACCGCCCCAAAATTGTAAAAATTATCAAGTAACCGCGTGGATGCGGCAGCAATCTGAGGTGCACAGGCTGAGCGGCTCAGCCATTGATGACGCCGTCACTCGGATGCACGGGAATGCAAAAAAAAAGGCAGGTGATCAGCAGAAATGCAACTGGTCAACTGCCTTTCCAATTTGGTGCAGGCTTACTTAAATGGCATCCTTAAGTTTTTTACCGGCCTTGAATTTTACAACATTGCGGGCCTTGATTTTAATCGGCTCACCGGTTTGCGGATTACGACCCTTGCGTGCTTTCTGGCGGGTTTTCACGAAGGTGCCGAATCCCACCAGCGTGACCTTGCCGTCTTTTTTCTTCAGGGCCTTGGTGACATTGGCCATAAAAGAATCCAGAACTGTGCTGGCGGCAACTTTGGAAATTTTAGCATCTTTTGCCATTTTTTCAATTAACTCTGCTTTTGTCATTTCTTCCTCCTTGGGTGATAGTAATAAAGTTTGGCCTAATATTTCCCATTTTCCTCATAATTTAACGTAAAATTTTTTAAAAGTCAACAGCTAAAAGCCTGTTTTTCATAGTTTTGCAAGAAGAAATCATGGAAAAAGCACTAAATCTGCCCTTTTCCCACGGTATGGAATGTAATTCTTGTTTCACAAATTGCCCCCCCGGCTCATATTGGTCGTTGACCTTGGTGATTATTTCCGTGCCGGCAGCGGATCCGTTGCCACTGGCAAACGTCACGCAATTGCAAAAAATTGTCAGCATTGAGATGTAAAAAAATAAAATCAGGTTTAAAAAAAGAACGTTTCATGTTAAAAATAGTTATTGCACAATTAAGGTACCAAAATGACCGAAAAAGTTTACATCACCAGCAAGCAGATGGCCACTTTCATTTGCCCCCAGTGCAAGAGATCTAAAACTGTCAGCGTTGCACGCTACGCCCAGATGGATAAAGTTGTCCGCGTGACTGTCAGATGCCCTTGCGGGCATGCCTATTCCACCATGCTGGAAAAACGGAAAAAATATCGCAAGCAGACCAATTTGCCGGCCAAATATATCCATCTCGTGAATGGCAAACAGGTGGGGCAGGGGTTGCTGACAATCAGGGATCTGTCTGCCGGTGGCATGAAGCTCAAGATCTCCGACAACCATCAACTGGCTGTCGGCGACATTATCCAGGTGGAATTTCACCTTGACGATGCAAACCGGACGTTGATCAGCAAAAAGGTGGTCATCCGCAATATCAACAGAGAGCTGATGGGCACCGAATTTGCCCCTACGGAGGCTGCTGATAAAGCGCTGGGGTTTTATCTGTTCAGCTAGTTTCTATAAATGCTTTTTATACGCCTGGGAAGCTATGCACACAATTTCATAACTACAATGACATATAAAAGCACTCACCGCAGAGATCGCTGAGAGCGCAGAGAAAGCCCCAAAGCTTTTGTCGCTCTGCGTTCTCTGCGAGCTCTGCGGTTACTTTAAAAATCAACAATACATCACGGTATTTGTGCATACAAGCACTTGCACTTAGGCCAGAAAATCAAGAGCGCGACAGTCCTCAGCGGTCCAGCCGACCCGGATGCGCTCTGCCCTGTTGATGGATAATCGGCCGGCGGCGTTGGGAACTTTGACAACAAACTCATCGTTGCCGCAAACATTGATGCGGGCCCGCAGGTGGTCGCCGAGGTAAATCAGCTCTTTGACGGTACCTTCAAAAATATTTTCCAGCCGGCTTTCAGCGGGATTGAGCACCACCCTTTCCGGACGCAAAGACAGGGTCGTGCGCTCACCGATAGCCTGCACATTGACCTTCAGCGCACGGACCCGGTCACCGCTGTCGACTTTGACCGTGCAATAGTCTCCCGTAATTTCGGCCACCTTCCCTGAAAGGCGGTTGTTTTCACCGATAAACTGGGCGACAAAAGCGTTTTGGGGGGCCTCGTAAAGCACGTCCGGGGTCGACAGCTGCTGGATGACACCGTCATTGAATACGGCGATGCGGTTGGACATGGTCATGGATTCGCTCTGATCGTGGGTGACGTAAACCACGGTAACGGCCAAATTTTCGTGCAGGTGCTTGATTTCGTACTGCATCTGCTCGCGCAGGTTCTTATCGAGGGCTCCTAGGGGCTCGTCCATCAGCACCAGCTGCGGCTCAAAAACAAGGGCGCGTGCAAGGGCAATGCGCTGCTGCTGTCCCCCGGAAAGCTGGGCCGGAAACCGGCCTTCAAAACCCGACAGCTCCACCATCGCCAGGATTCGGCCGACGCGTTTTTTGATTTCATCTTTGGCCATCTTGCGAACTTGCAAGGGATAGGCCAGGTTTTCGCTAACTGTCATGTGGGGAAACAAAGCATAATTTTGAAAAACCATGCCGATATTGCGTTTGTGCGGCGGGATGTTACCGATGGGCTGGTCATCCAGAAAAATTTCTCCGTAAGTGGGGGTTTCAAAGCCGGCCAGCATCATCAAGGTGGTGGTCTTGCCGGACCCGGAGGGCCCCAGCAAGGTCAGAAATTCCCCGTGGGCAATCTCGAGATTGAGGTCCTTGATGACCAGGGTTTCACCGTCAAAGCTTTTCTCGATGTGTTCGAAACGAACACACGAAGTTGCTTTGGCGCCCTCCGGAGCCGTCATAGGCCGGGTTCCTTATTGTTAATGAAAAAACAAA
>JAOZPY010000294.1:2935-4543 GCA_029932495.1 Desulfobacterales bacterium | reverse complement strand
TTGCCAGGGCCATCAGCCGGTCCGGCGATCTGGCCAGGATCTCCTTGAGCGTGTCCTTGTCGCTCACCCGGATTTTGCCGGTGCTGTTGTCGTACTCGACGGCCAGCATTTCCTCGATGAGCATCTCGTCCGGCGGAATGGCGGCCGACGGGTCGGTCCGCAACCACTCGCGCAGGGCCCAGAGCAGCTGATCGCGCAGGATTTTGAACTCGCCCATGTCGGATTTTTCGGTGGGGGCATTGGCCACCATGACCGTATAGGCCACGCACCCCTTGCGGGCCATGTGGGGGGCCACGCCGGCCCCGACACCGGTCCCATCGACGCAGGCCCGCAGCACCCGGCGCCGGCGGTACAGGTCAATTGAGCGGATGGCACCGGCATCCGGATCAACGCCCTGCCAAGTGATGGCCCGCTCCACCCAGCCCCCCCAGCGGAAAAATGTCACGTTCTGGTCGTTGCCCATGGCCGCCACGTCGATGCCTTGAATTGCTAAAACGCTCTCAGGTGGCTTCTCTCCGCATTTCTCGACGTGGGTGTGCCATCTACCTACGGCAGCGTCTATCCACTCGCGAGAAATCAACTGAGACGACGACATGGCCGGATATCGACCCAGGACGGCATACGAAAATATCGCCGCCATGGGTTTGTACCACCCCGGCTTGAGCGGTTCGTAGAATTTCCCGGTAATGTCAGTCTCTGAGACGGCCCCCACCAGGAAGTCCGGCAGCTCGAAACAATCCTGGGTGGGTTTCTCGTCCGGCACCAGGCGCCGGCACCACTCGTTGATCCGCTTGACAGTCCGCTCCCGGGTCACGGCACCGGGGATGATGTCCTTGCCCGTCACCACGTTCGGGTGCCGCAGGGCGCTCAGGTGCACCACGTTGGCCGTGCCGTTTCGTTCCCGCCGGTAGACCTCGCCGCGCTGGGCCCGCGGGTTGAACATGATCAGCTGCCGGACATGGCCACCAGACATGCAGGTCTCGGTCCCCTCATAGACCTCGTCGGGGATGGCATCGCCTTCATCGAACAGGAACATCAGGTAGGGCGCGTGCTTGCCGGAAAATTTCGCCACCCGCTCTTCCCGGGTTCCTGACGATGGGATGGTGACGCCGGCCACGAACTCCAGCGGCGACTTCTGCAGCGTCAGGCCGGACTTTTGGACCCCATCGAATAGTTCTGGGTGCTTGGAATAGATATCGTTGATCTCGCCCCACAGTAGGCGTCTTAGATTATCTTCTGGGGGAGCTGCTGCCGTGTATACCTGGGCCCCAGGAAAACAGAGAAAAAACCAGACGGCCAGGCGGGCGGCCGTGAACGTCTTGCCGGTCGCGTTGCTCGACTTGGCGATGGTGACCTTGTTGTCCCGGACAGACCGGCACAACTCCCGCAGGTCATCAGTCAGCTGTTCCCCCAGCACCTCGGTGATGAACCCTTCGGGGTCGTCCTGGTACTGCGTGTATTCTCCCACGCCGGAGGGGTCGGCGACTTTGTCCACCAGTTCCTCGACGAGCAGGGGAAACAGTCTGGCCTTGTCGATTCTCATTTGCCCAGCACCGATCTGGCTTTAAGTTTCTGCAGGCGGGCGATGATCCGCTCCTGGACGGGCGG
>JAOZPY010000294.1:0-2835 GCA_029932495.1 Desulfobacterales bacterium | reverse complement strand
AATTTCCGCTGTTTTCCAGCGTCCCATCGAGCCACAGTCTGTTCGTGGCGCCGGCGCGCCGCCTTGGCATAAAACATGGCCAGCTGCGTGTACTGCTGTTTCATCTTACCGGCATCATACCGGTTGCCACGGGCCGCCGCTTCCTGCTCGTTTCGCCCTGGGAACCTGACTGGAATCCAAATCCGCAGCACGTTTACACCCATCCTGAAGCCGCCGAGAGGTTGATGCCATCGAATATCTTGTACCGGATCTTCATCCCGTTGGGGTTCGTTTCTGGTTTCGCGTAATTCTTTGCCTTGGTTATTTCCAACTCGTTCTTTTCAAGGCTTATTGCCAGGCGGGCCTTTTCCATCATGCGATAGCCACCCAGGGCGGTGCCCTTGCCGGGGTTCTTCTGCATAGCCACAAAAGCGATCGCCCCGTTCAAGCGGTCATGGATATCTTTGATCTTCTGGCCGACGCTGTAAAAGTCGGAGTGCATCTCCAGAAAATCGATGATGTTTATCACGCCCAGTCCTGGCTTGATGGCATCTGAGAAATCCCCGTCCCTTCGATAAGCGTGAAACCGCATGGCAGATATCGGCCGGCCCCGGTACTTTGACAGCCGCAGATTCATTTCGCTGGCGCCCATCTCTGACGAAAAATAATGCACGGTATAGTCGCCCTCATTGTCCAGGGCGATGTTAAGCATGAGCGCCGTTTTACCAGCGTTTGGGGCCCCGGATACCATGATGATGTTCCCCGGCATTATGTTGACCAGTTGTTGCATCCCGAATGGCAGCCAGATTTTGAGCGCATCCCGCTTCGCTGTCTTGTAGTCGATCAAGTCGATGTTCCCTTTTCTGGGGCGGTACACGCCACGCCGGCTTCCAACGCGTTCAAGCACTTCCTCGTTGACCATCTTTTCCAAGGCCATGGTCAGGTCCATCGGGTTCGTCTCCCGGTCGAACTGGTTGATCACGTCCATCAGGTTGAATTCCCCTGGTGCCATGGTCGCCCATTCGGTAAGGCGCATCGCAATTTCGTTTATGCGCTGGTCGCTTACGATGTCGGATTTCAGATATCCCTCGGTAATTGATCCGATCGCCCGGTGCGCCCGCTCTACGATTTCACTGGTATCCCCATCCGAGTAACAGAGATTCACAATGCCATTGGCTTTCATGCACAGCCGGCGGAGGGTGGCCTTGTCGAATATAATCCGCGAATATTGATCTGCGCCTGGGGCTACAGGCGTCATGTACACCTGATCCACATAACTGGCCCCGCCGGCTTGTTTCAGCTTCCCGGTTTTTTTGAGATGGTCGCAGATGGTAACCAGATCGATGCTCTTACCAGATATTTCCATATCGACGATGGCCTGAAAAATGGCCTGATGTTTCGCGGAATAAAAATCCGTATAAGCCAGCATGTTGATAGCGTCCGGGATAAACTCATTCCCATGAAGCAGCAAGCTCAGTAAGCGGGCTTCAGCTTCGGTGTCGTTTGGCAAGCTCTGTTGCGTCAATGGTGACCTCCTTATGTGGAATCCACTGGACGTTCTTGTCTTGATCGACGGGGACTTTGTTTTCAGGATGAAACTTTATCTCGTTACGAACCCAGGTCTGCCAGGCAAAATGCCAGTTGACGAACTTGGAACCTTTAGCGCCATGATACTGACAAAACCCTTCGAAGGTATCGTCAATGAGTTCCGGCTTGAGACTTTTAGAAACCGCATATTCATGCATGTCTTTTGTGAGGTGAAAGTCGGTTGGAAGAGGGACGCATTTTTTGAACTTAAAAACACGATCTTTGCCCCCTCTAGTTTTCTTTATGTTTTCTTTAAAGGATGGGGGTATCAAATCGTTACCAAATTTGGTATCGTTTTGATACAAATTTTCAGTATCGTTGTCTGATTTTGGTATCGTTTTGTTACCAATTTTTGGTATCGTTTTGTTACCAATTTTTGGTGGTGACGGCGCTACCAAATCCCACCCGTCATAATCTTTCTGTGGACCATATTCTCGCTTATATCCATCACCAGAAACTACCAGCATATTTTTTTTGATGAGGTGCTTAATGGTCTTGCTGACGGCTGGCCTGTGGAGTCCTGTTTTTTCGGCGATGAACCGATGGGTCATTATGGCTGTTTTGTCCTGGAACCCGTATGAATATCTGATGACGACCATCATAACTTTCATTTCGCGGATAGATATGGGGGCCAGACACAATGCCTCATACAGAGCGTTGGCTATTCCCGTGTATCCATCCTCAATCTGCGGATTGGCCATTTTTTAACCCTCGGAACAAAATATAGTCGTCGTCGGTTTCATCGAATAGCTGCTCGCGCTTCTTGAGCATGCAATCTCTTGAGCATGTATACCCCTTATGGTGACCGTCTTTCGTAGCCCATTCGACGGTTGCCAGTCTGTCGCAGTAATCGCATTTCATTTTTGCCACCTCAAAAAAACAGCGATCCCCAGGAATTGCCACGGACAATACGCCGCCGGGTGGTTGCCCATACCCGATTCCTGGGGATCGCTGAAATGTTGACTCTATCGTAGTGTATTGTTTCGGCATATCACCCTATTATCAACTATCTGGATTCGTGTCAAGTACCGCATCCACCCGTTGGTTCACCCGCGCCTGGCGCATCTGCTCGCGCATGACGCAGATGAGCGCTGTCTCCAGGGCTTCGCGCCTTGCCTCCGGGTGCTGGGTTTCTACCAGCAGGGTTTCCAATTCATGTACCACTTTGTGCAGTCGCATTTACTTATGCTCCTTTCGTTTTTCTAGTAAATCTATTTTTCTTTAACAACTGGGTCCCAAGTATCTGGCATCTCAGTAAAAAAGTCGCAG
>JAOZPY010000293.1 GCA_029932495.1 Desulfobacterales bacterium | reverse complement strand
ATTCCGGGCAACGGTATCGAAAACACTTTCCCAGTCCCCTCTTGTCTTCTGGCGAAACAGCCGCATCTGCGGATACCAGAGGCAGTCTTCTCTTTTCATAAGCCAGCGCCAGTCCGGTACATAAGACAGCAACAGCCAGACAGGCTTCCCCATAGCGCCTGCCAGATGGGGAACTGAAGTATCCACGGATAAAATCAGGTCCAGGTTTTCTATTGCTGCTGCGGTATCTGAAAAATCCTTGACTTGAGCCCCGAGATTATGGATTCCATATTGACGCAGTATTTGTTCATCGGCCGGAGTAACTTCTTTTTGAAGGCTAAAAAGAGTCACTCCTTCGATTCTGGATAGAGGTTCAAAATAGTGCAGCTTAGTAGAGCGAGCCTTGTTATGAGAAAACTTCCATGAACCCTCCCATACAATTCCGATTTTCAATCCCTTGCCAGCCATGATCCGTTTATAATGCGTTGCTTTTTCTACGTCTGAAAAGAGATAGGGGATGTTTGCCGGAATATTTTCCAAATTGGTTCCGAGTACCCGGGCAATGCTCATCAGGGGCAAATAACGATTAAATCGCAGCTGTTGCGGTGCATCTTCCGATCGCACAATGAGTTCATCAATTCCTGAAAAATTTTTAAAAAGTTCGGCCAATGGTTTGCGAACCTCAAAAACCAAGCGCCCCCCCAAAGACTTCACGCGGTGCAGATAACGGCAAAACATCAAGGTATCGCCGAATCCCTGCTCTTCATACACATACAGCGTTTTGCCAGCATAGGCGCTGCCGTCCCATTCCCGGCCTTTAAAACGCGGGTATTTGTACAAATCGATGCGCCATTCGTATTCCTCCCAGCCTTCTTTAAACCGGCCGGCAAGCAGCAGGGACATGCTCAGATTAACATGCATCTCCGGCACGTCGTCTTTGAATTCAAGGGCTTTTCGATGGGCCTGAATCGCTGGCTCCAACTGACCCAGACTTTGATAAGCATTGCCAAGATTTTCCAATGCCTGGTAGTAGGCGGGTTTGATCTCGATAGCCCGCTGAAACCGCTCAACTGCATCCTCCCGGCGGTCCAGCTCTATCAGTATATTTGCCTGGTTGTAGTATGCCTTTACGTTTGATGGTTGAAGATCAATGACTTTTTGATAGCCCTCAAGAGCAGCTTTCAAATCGCCCTGCTCCCGCAGTGCATTGGACAGGCCAAACAGGGCTTCGCAATAGTCAGGCTGTTTGCTCACTGCTGTCCGGTACTGCTGCTCAGCTAAAGACCATTTTCTTTGCTTTGCATAAACGTGTCCAATTTTCGCATAAGCGGCTGCACAATCAGGCTGTCCTTGAAGCAGTTTGCGATACCACCGGATGGCCTCATCCAGCTCTCCAGTTTCTTTATAAACACCACCCAGATTCAGATAAGCTTCGGTAAAATTAGGATCCAGTCGGATGGCTCTTTCGTAGCAGGATACGGCCTGGGGATATTTTTCTTCTTTGGCCAGGGAGACGGCCAGATTGAAAAAAGCGATTGCATAATCCGGTCTTACCTCAGTGGCTTTTTGATAACAGGCAGCAGCAGCTTTGAATTTTCCCCGTACCGTATAGACAAGCCCTAGATTGTTATACGCCTCGGCATAATCCGGCTGCATGGCAATGGCCTTCTGGTACAGGACAGCCGCCTGCTCATAGCGTTGCTGGTGCTTGCGAATCTGTGCCAATTTAAAATACAGCAGCGCATCATCCGGTTTATTTTGCAACGCTATTTCATACCACCGGACGGCCTCATCAAATTCGCCTTTTTCGATGAGCATATCCGCCAGCTCAAGGACAGCCTCGGATGTATCCGGAGACTCAGCGACCACCTGCTGCAAACAGGCAATCGCCCGGGCATCTGATCCCTGCTGCCTGTAAGCACGGCCAAGATTATAGCGGGCTTCCACATAGCCCGGTTGTAACCGCAGAGCCTGGCGGTAACAGTTGATGGCATTGTCTAACTGCCCTTTGTCCTTGTGAACATTGCCAAGGCTGTTGTAAAAAAGCGCCTGTTCCGGATCGAACCGCAATGCCTTTTTAATCAGCGACAAGGCGGCATCCAGCTTCTCCTCCTGATACTTTATCAAACCGAGCAAATGCAGGGCGTCCGGGTGTTCGGGCATTTCGTTTAAAATCCGGCAGTAAAGATTCCGAGCCTCGTTCAGTCGGCCCTGGCCATGAAAACTCACAGCCTGTCTTAACCATCCGGGCACCGAAGCCGTTTGCTCTGTCAATGTTCGCATCTGTCTGCTTGTTGATGATTTCATTCAAATGGCTCCTGATTTATTGATATCCTTGATCCAATAACGCCAGGAATTTTTATGGGTTTTTGCCATTGCAACCTAAAATTCATTAAAAAAATCTGCATGGATCGTCGTTCGTCACTCTATTCGTTGCAATGGCTCTCCACGTTGGTAGCCTCGCCACATTTTTCGGTACATTTTTTCAAGATTGTGCACGAAACGGGCTGTATCAAAAAGAGGTGCGCTCATCCGGTTTTGATGCAGCCGGGCTTTGAGCATTTTCAGGTTATCTGCACTTCGCGCCAGCCGGATGGCTAAATCCACATAGGCATCAAGGCCGTCAACAACAAGCTCCGACAAATCAACGGCTGTCAGAATGCTGGCTGAAACCCGGGAGGCGAAATGAACTCCTTTTAAGGTAATCACCGGAACCCCTGCCCACAGGCAATCGCTGGTGGTCGTATGTCCATTGTAGATCCGGGTGTCTAATGCCAGATCCGCCAGCCGCATCCGTCCGAGGTGGTCTTCCTTGCTCATTTTTGTGGAAAATATCAAACGTCTGGGGTCGACCTGACCTAAAGCAGCTGCCTGTCGCAAATTTTTTTCAGCAATCGCATTGTCCCACAAAAGCCAGAGGACACTGCCGGGAACATTTCTTAATATCTTCATCCAGGCGGCAAACATCATCGGCTCAATTTTAAATGGCTGGTTGAAAGAAGAAAAAACAAAACCGGTTTCTGGCAGCTGGAAATCCTGGCGGCTCCATTTATTCTCGGATATTTGCTGACGGTTGTTGTTGATCTGGTAGCAATGCGGCACATAAGCCATCTTTTCACTGTAATAGCGTCCATGCGTTTCCGGGGATACGATTTTATCGGTGATGATATAGTCAATGAACTCGGCCCCTGTGGTGCCGGGAAAACCGAGGTAGGTGACCTGGATGGGCGCCGGCCGCAAAGCACAGATATCCAGCCGGCTGCCGGCCGTATGACCACCGAGTTCCACCAGGATATCCACCCGGTCATCGTAAATTCGCCGGGCCGCCTCAAGGCTGTTCAAACTGCGGATATCCACAAAACGGTCACAGCCCAGCATGATTTGCCGCCGGTAGCTGCTGCCGTCGTCTTTTCCATACGAATAGCCGTAAACCTTAAAATCGCCCCGATTGTGCAGGCGGTACAGCCCACAGGTCAAATGCCCGACAGGATGATTGCGAAAGTCCTCTGACAGGTAACCGATCACGATTTTGCCGTTTGCGCTTCGACGCCCGTCAAATTCAAAACCAACTTTTTCCGTCGTGGTGCGACTGGCGATGTGTTGGCTGCGGTTTGCCGCCAACTCAGAATTCAAGACCGGATCGGCATGCCGGGAGATGTTTAAAAATACAGCTTCAACAGCGGATTGGCGTTGCGCCAAGGCCCGGCGGGTCAGGCCATCGAGTCTATTGCCCGCTGGTTCCAATTTTTCCCAGTCACAGGTTTTTTGCAGCAGACTGACCAGCAGATTCCAGGCTTGGCCATGGTCCGGCTGAACCTGAACGGCTTTTTCCAGGGCTTCAATGGCCTCTCCCAGCTGCCCTTTCAGCATGCGCACGTTGCCCAGGTTGTACCAGGCGGGCGCATAATTCAGATGAAGCTGTAAGGCTTTTTCATAATAACCGATGGCACCGTCCAGATCTTCAAGCGCCTGCAGTGAAACACCCAGATTATTGTACAATCGGAATTTTTCCCGGGGATTGTGCTCCAGGGCCGCCGATAGGCAACCCACGGCGGCCCGATGGTCGCCTGCATCCTGATACAAACACCCCTCACGGATCAGGGCATCAACCAATCCGGGATTAACTGCTGGAGTACTTTGACAGCCAACAATCGCCTGCCGGAGTTTTCCCTGCCGTTCGGGATGGTGGTTTTCAATGATCCGGAGTAAATTCTTGGCACTCTGCTCCCATGTAAATTTTTTTAAATCATCGCCCGCTCTTCGGCCGACCTGCCGAATTTCTTCACGATGATGATAAGCATATTCAATTTGTTCCACGAGTTCATCCAGGCTGGGCTCTTGCCAACGGGCGATCATTCTGCGGTTCTGGTCGTACAGCTGGATGTTTTTCAGGTCTTTCAACAGCAGCGCATTCTCCTCGTTGACGATATCCCGATGCCCACTGGTATCTGAGGCGATCACCGGCCTGGCGCAGGCCATGTACTCCATCAGCACCAGATTGGTCCCCCCTTCGCAACGGTTCGGGAACACGCCGATATCCGTCTGACGATATAGTTCGCGCAGCTGCCGGT
>JAOZPY010000292.1 GCA_029932495.1 Desulfobacterales bacterium | reverse complement strand
GGCATGGTAAACCTCCTTATTAAATACGCATCCCGATGCGGAAACCGTCATGGACAGCGCTGGAAAGGTTGCGGGGAATCAGGGCATCACCGATGACAAACAGTTCGATTCCCTCTGATTGAACGGCTTTTTTCAGATCCTCGTTGGGTTCCCGCTGGCTGTTGACAACGGTATCGCACTTGACCGGCCAGCGGTAGCCATCGTATGACCGCACCACGACACCTTCAGCGGTGATTTCAACAATGTCAACGTCATTGTAGACGATGATCCCGTTCTGACGCATGTAAATCATGTAACGCCATTTAAAGGACGGATTGATATCAAAGCCGGCCGTCTTCTCCCTGCCCACGATGGTAACCTTTTTGCCCTGCTTGGCCAGGTGAAGGGCGCAGCCGATTCCCGGCTTGCGGTTGCCCCATATGACGACCTTCTCACCCACATCGGCTTTGCCGTTCATCACATCCAGCAGGTTGACCACCTTGCCGGCGTCCGCATCGCCGGTTTCAAGCGGCGGATAAACCGGCCCGGTCGCCAGCACCACGGAATCGGGCATTTCATCGGCAATCAGATCTGCGGTCACTGCCGTGCCCAGGTGAAAGGTCACACCGGCCTTTTCGCACTGGACCTTCTGGTACTCAACACAGGTCCACAGCTCATCGTCACCGTAGGGAGACTTCTTGGCCTCATTGAGGGTTCCGCCGATCACCTCGCGTTTATCGTAAACGTGAACCTCGTGACCCCGGCGGGCGGCCATATAGGCACATTCCAGGCCGGCGGGGCCGGCCCCGACGATCATGATCTCTTTTTCTTCTTCGGCCGGTGCAGGTGAGGTGAATTGCTCGTCGGCTTCATGAGCACAGACCGGGTTGATGTAACATGTCATGGGGGCATCCCGGAAAAGTCTGGCCAGGCAAAGGTTGCAGGCCACACAATGCCGGATGTCCTCCTGTTTGCCCTCTAGAACCTTTTTGGGCATCAGGGGATCGGCAATCATCGGACGGCACATTTCCCAGAAATCCAGCTCGCCGGCGCCGATTTTTTCATTGGGCAGTTCCGGTTTGAACAGACGGTACGCCATCTGGATGGGCACCTTAACATGTTCCTTGGCCCGTTTGGCCAGATGAACCCAATTGCCCATGGGAATGTCCCGGCTGATGACCGGATAGATGGACTCCTGCCATCCCAGGGTGCAGCTGATATAATCCACACCGGCCTCTTCAGACATCTTGTATGTCTCCATGGATTCTTCCGGTGTATTGCCGCGAACGTCATCCAGCAATTCCTCGGAACACAGGCGAATTCCCACCGGGATATCCGGACCGCATACATCCTTGACGCCCTGGATGATCTCAACGACGGCCTTCATCCGCCCCCGGATGTCTCCACCGTACTCGTCAGTACGCCGGTTGGTGTAGCTGGAAATAAAATTAGATATCAAATACCCCACGATACCGGAAATCTCCATGACATCGAAGCCGGCCTCAACGCCCCGCCGGGCCGCATCGATGTGCTGCTGGACCATCTGTTTGACTTCCTCTTTGCTCATCTCCTGGACAGGCTTGAAAATCCGCAGCCGCTGGGGCACCGCTGAGGGACCATGGCAGTAATCGACTTCCACCGCACCGACCCGGCCGCAGTCCATAAGCTGAAAGCCGGCGATGGCGCGCTGTTCGTGAATCGCGTCGGCGATTCGCTTCAACCCGGGGATGAACTTATCATCCCAGCAGGCCGCTTGACCCACATAACCCTGGCCCTGGCGTTTTTCGTCCATGTAAACCCCCTGCATGAAACACAGGCCGCCGACGACCCCCTTGGCCCGTTCCCGCATGTAGGCCACCCCGGAATCGGTGACAAACCCATCATGGGCGTTCAGGTTCTCCTCGGTGGCCGCATATTTGATGCGGTTGGGCACCAGGAGATTGCCGACCTCGATCGGCTTGAACAGGTGCGGGTACTGCTTGGCTCCCGGATAATCCGAATAATCCCATTCAAATAGTGTTTTTGCCATAATTACGCCCTCCTCCTAATTTTGTACCCGTCCCCAGACGGCATCTTTTGGTCCGGATCCAAACCAAAAGCTACCATTTGTGAACGGACACTAGTTTGAGTGATTGGCTTTAAAAGCATCGACCATAAGTTCGAAAATGGCTTCCAGGTTATCACTAAGGCCGTAAGATCTGTCCTTTAACAACCAGCGGGTGATGATGTGATCCATGGTCCCCACAAATATGTCCCTTGCCAGGCGGGGATTGAGGTCTGTTTTCATTTCCCCGGTTTTACGGCCTTCCTCAAAGATCTCAACCAAGTATAAATACAGAGTTTTAACGTTCGAATACACCTCGGTATTTAAAAAATTGGCATTGGTTTTTAAATAAAGATAAACAATTTTCGCATCCAGCGGTGACTGCTCCACCCGGCGCATGTACCACCAGAGGTATTTGCGCAACTTGTTCACCGCGCCCTTGATGCCGAACAACTGGTCATCCAGATCCTTCAACAGTTCCGACACCCACAGATCCGGGATCATCAACAGCAGATCCTCTTTGCCCTGGAAATGATCGTAAAGGGCCGCCTCTGATAATCCGGCCTGACGGGATATATCCACCACGGTAGTTTTCTGGTAACCCTGCTCGGCAAACAGTTTTTTGGCGGAATTAATGATCCGCTCGCGGGTATTTTCTTTAGAATTGTTCTTGGCCATTTTTTATGCCACGGGTGTTAGGTTCAAGTCGCGATGAGAAGATATTTTATAAGTTAACTTATTTTATTTATTTAGTATATTAATACTTAACATCACTCTGTTTCAATCTAAATAATATCTAAAATAAATATCATGAGGCCTGATTACTTATATTTTAGAGTGGATAACCGGAAATTCAGTTTGGCTTATAAAGGTATCTAATTGTTATTAGGCTTTTTAATTGACTAATTTTATTGTATATAGTATTATTTTATTACTATCTTATTTTGACAACCTAATATCATTTGGGATTATGCCTGTCAAGCAAAAATACATGGCCAAATTCGGAACCGCCGCTAAAGGCGATGAACCCCCAAAGGTGAGTTTTTACGAAGCTGTCAAAAACATCCGCGCCGCTCATCTGCCGGACTCACGCTGCAGCCCGTTGACAAGCCGTTGGGCGGCGGTGAAAGGATCAATTTTGCGTCTTTTCAGATCCGCAAGAATCCGGGCATAAGAGGGGGATTTACTGGCTTTTTCAAGTATCCACTCGGCAGCCATTTCCATGACCAGCCGGCGGAAAAAATAAAACTCCCCCCGAAAGCCGTCCTCGCGAAACCGCCCGCTGTCCATTAAAAACCGCCGGTGCCGGCTGAATGCATCCACCAGATCACGAATCCCTTCTTTTTTTGTGGCAACCGTCTTTATGACCGGCGGCTGCCAGCGGCCTTCCGCAGCTGCCCCCATGGCGAGCATGGACTGCAGCTGGGCCACCATGTCGTCAGCACCGGCGCCGTCGGCCTTGTTGACAATAAACACATCTGCGATTTCCATCAGGCCGGCCTTCATGGCCTGGATGTCGTCCCCAATGCCCGGCGGGCACACCACGGCCGTACAGTGGGCAAACCGGGCAACCTCCACTTCATCCTGGCCGACGCCCACGGTTTCAATCAGGATCACATTATAGCCCATGGCATCAAATACCAGCACCGCCTCCCGGGTGGTCCGGCTCAACCCGCCGGGGTGGCCGCGGGCGGCCATGGAACGGATAAAAACCCCGTCATCTGCTGCGTGACGACCCATGCGGATGCGATCCCCGAGCAGGGCGCCGCCCGTCAGGGGACTCGACGGATCAATGGCCACCACGGCAACTTTCTGGCCCTTGCGGCGGTACTCACCAATAATGCCGTTGACCAGGGTGGATTTTCCCGCTCCCGCCGGCCCGGTAATACCCACCACAAACGCATTGCCCGTGTGAGGGTAGAGCTGTTTTAAGGCTGACACGGCTTGGCCGTCGCCTTCTTCCAGCATCCGGATCAACCGGGAGCCCGCCAACTCATCCCCGCGGATAATTTCCTGGACATCAATTTTTGCCATAACAAATCTATCCCACCGGAAACAGCCAATCTTTGAAGCGTTCGTCTGTGCCGGCGGCAATGTTTTGCATCAACCCGGACAATCTGCGTGTCAACGGTCCGGGGATATCGCCCAGCACGCGCCCATCCATCTGTCTGACCGGGAAAACTTTAAAAGGTGTGGAAGCGGTGAAAATTTCATCGGCTTCGGCCAGCAGTTCAGGACGCAGGCGGGCTTCAACGGTTTCAATTTCCTCTGTGCGGGCCACCTGCAGGATGGACCGGCGGGTAATACTCTGCAGCACGGTGCCCAAAGCGGGCGTCAGCAGGCGGCTGTCTTTTACAATAAAAACGGACTCCGTTCCCCCTTCGGCAACAAATCCCTGGGTATCAAGCATGATGGCCTGATCAAAACCCCGTCTCTGGGCTTCCCCCTGGGCCACCATGCCGTTGAGATAATTAGCCGCCGCCTTGGCCTCGATGGGCACGGTCTGCGGGTCAAGCTTGCGCCAGCTGC
>JAOZPY010000291.1 GCA_029932495.1 Desulfobacterales bacterium | reverse complement strand
CTTCAAAAATATGCTGGGTGCCGTTGCCGTGGTGAACATCGAAATCCACAATTCCTACCCGGTGAAAGCCCCATCTGTTTTGCAGGTACCGAGCGGCAATGGCCACATTGTTAAAATAGCAAAACCCCATGGCCTTGTTGATTTCGGCATGGTGGCCCGGGGGCCTGACTGCACAAAAACCGTTATCCAGCTCCCCTTCCATCACCCGGCGGACCATATCCAGAACCCCCCCGACAGCCAGCAGGGCGGTCTCGTATGTATCGGAACACATCTGATTGTCCGGGCTGTCAAACTCGCTTTGCCCGGAACGACAGGCGGCTTTAAAACGTTCGATGTATGAACGGTCATGAACCAGTTCGATATATTTTATTTCTGCTTCCCGACCCTTAAGCAGGGTCAGGCGGGGAAGCAGCCCCGCCTCTTCGATTCCCCGGTAGATCGATGGAAGGCGATCCGGAATTTCCGGATGGTAGCCGCCGGTCTTGTGGGATAGATAGCGCGCGTCATATAAAAAACCTGTTTTTTTCATGGGGATGCCGCCTTGCGGGAATCGTCCACGATCTTGTTAAAAATACCAAAAGCAGCCTGAACCGATGCGCTGTCCTCCGGCATCTCAATGGTCGGACGCCCGTTAAAATCGAATTCATATATGGTGCGGTCTTCGGGTACCGTGCCGGCCAGCTCCAGCCCCCCCTTGCGGATCATTTCCAAGGCCATTTCCGATGGCGGTTCCTTGACCTGGTTGATGACCATGTAACTTTTCCCGACGCCAATATTCAGTTTCCTGGCCAGATCATCGATTCGCAAGGCCGCCTGGATCCCGCGCCGGGAAGGATCGGAAACAATCAAAAGAATATCCACATTGTGGGTGGTCAGCCGGCTGATATGTTCCATGCCGGCCTCATTGTCCATGACCACATACGGGTAATTATTCACCAGCTTTTCCATAAAACCGGTCAGCAGGCTGTTGGCCGCACAATAGCACCCGGCACCCTCGGGTTGTCCCATGACAATCAGGTCAAAGCCTTCGGCTTCCACCATGGCTTCTTCCAGTTTCATTTCCATAAAAATGTCCTTGGTCATGCCCCCGGGGACAACACCTTTTTTCATGTCTTCCCGGGCATTGCCGAGGGTGTCGCGAACTTCAAGGCCGAGCACCTCGTTAAGATTGGCATTGCAATCGGCGTCTACAGCCAGAATCGGTGTTTTGTTATTGGCAACCAGGTATTTGATGAGCAAGCCGGCCATGGTGGTTTTACCGCAGCCGCCTTTGCCCGCAAGTGCGATGGTATAAGGCATTTTCAGTGCTTCCTTTCTATTCGTCCACTAGTGTTTCATTTAAATTTAACCTGAATTGAGCGATTTAAATTTTTGAGAATATAATTTTCATCCTATTTTATTCAGGTTGAAATAATATTTCTCACAATTAGGTCAGTTTATGCCAACAGTCAAGACTCTTTTGCCCGCTATAAAAAAACGATCCGGCTTTGCGGCTGCTGATAGCCGATTTAACGCCGCGGAATATCACCGCTTTCAATTTTAAATCCCCTTGCAATGCTGACGGGTATGTGTTAATTTCAAACAATAATTTTACCCGTGAGTGTGTACTTCAAGGCGTTATGCGTTGAACTTGCAACCGGGTGCGAAGCACCCCGGTTTGGATGGCAAAAACAAACCTCACAGGCTGCCCCGGCAGTCGCAGTTTTCTATCTATTCAAATTTACCACGTACAAGGGAGGAACCGGAATGGAATTTGAGCTGGACAAGTCACAAAAAGAAATCCAGAAAGCCGCCAGGGAGTTTGCCAAGGGAGAATTTGACAAGGAACTGGCCCTCGAACTGGATCGCACCCACGAGTTTCCAAAAAAAATCTGGCAAAAGGCCGCCGACCTGGGATTTATCGGCGTCCATTTCCCGGAACAGTACTCCGGGCAAGACCTCGGAGTCCTGGAAAACATTCTGATTGCCGAAGCATTCTGCACCCAGGATTCCACGATCGGAAGCGCTGTTATCCTGTCCAGTTTTGCCTCTGAATGTGTGATGCGTTTTGGCAGTGAGGAATTGAAAGCGAAATTTTTACCCCAGGTTGCCGAAGGCAAGATGCTGTCGGCCGGGGCCTTTACCGAACCCGGTCATGGTTCGGATATTACCTCCCTGGATACCACAGCCGAAAAAGACGGTGACCAGTGGCTCATCAACGGCACCAAAACCTTTATCACCAACGGCGAACTGGCCGGCTTTTTCTGCACCATGTGCCAGACAGACGCCGATGCCACCCCCTCCTATCGCGGCATCAGTCTGATCCTGGTGGAAGCCGATCAACCGGGAGTAACCACTGCTGACGTGGGAGACAAAATGGGCATCCACATGATGACCACTTCGGAAGTCAATTTCAAGGATGTGCGGGTTCCGGCCGCCAATCTGATTGGCAAGGAGGGCAAAGGATTTTACCAGGTGCTGGAATTTTTCGATGAAAGCCGGATCCTGATTGCCGCCCAGGCCCTAGGAATCGCCCAGGGGGCATACGACCGGGCCTTGGCCTACGTCAAGGAAAGAGAACAGTTCGGCCGCAAAATTGCCCAGTTCCAGGTCACCCAGCACAAGCTGGCCGATATGGCCACCAAGATTGAACTGGCCCGGCTGATTACATACAAGGCCGCCTGGAATTTCGATCAGGGCCGCATCGATCCGAAGCTGACTTCCATGGCCAAAATGTATTCCGCACGCACTGCGGTGGAAGTGGCCGATGAGGCGATTCAGCTGCTGGGCGGCTATGGCTATATGACCGAATATGAGGTGGAACGCTTTTACCGGGATGCCAAGATCACTGAAATTTACGAGGGCACCAAGGAAATCCAGAAAAATACCATTGCCAGTGCGGTCATTGGCAAAATAAAATAGCCCTGAGACTGAAAAGTCAGGAACCACTTTCAAAAGGAGCGCGTCATGACGGATATCATTAAAAAAACCCTGCTCACCGGAATCGGGCTGGCCCTCAAAACCTGGGACGAGGTGGAGGATCTGGCCAAAGATATGGTCGACCGGGGAAAAATGTCGGAAAAGGACGGGCGCAAGTTTTTGAAAGACCTGAAAAAGCGCTACGAGGAAACCCAGAAAAAACTGGAAGCGAGGGTTGAAAAGACCGTCAAAGAATTCTTAAAAAAATCCAACGTCGTCACCGTTGAGGAACTGAAAGCACTGAAAAAGGAGGTGCGGGAGCTCAAAAAGATGATCGGCAGCGGAAAAGAATCGTCGTAACTGCCGTCCCGGGCCTGCAGAATCCATGCTGAGCATACGAAAAATCGGTGTCATCGGCCGGACCTATAGGCATCTGAACCGCTATCGCCAGATCCTGGGGGTCCTGTTCAAGTATGGCTTCGGTGACCTGTTGGAACGGCTTAAAATCGAGCAGTATATCGAAGTCGGTCTGCAGATGATTTCACGCAAACGCGCGGGTCGGGTGGAACGACTCACCCGGCCGCAGCGGTTGCGGATTGCCTTTGAAGAGCTGGGACCGACTTACATCAAGCTGGGCCAGGTGCTTTCAACCCGCCCGGACCTGATCCCGGTTGAATTCATCCATGAGCTTGCCAAACTTCAGGACAAAGTCCCCCCGGTTTCCTTTTCACAGATCCGCAGGGTGATCGAAACCGAGTTCAAGGCACCGCCCGAAGAAATATTCGCTCATCTGGAGGAAACTCCCCAGGCATCGGCTTCCATCGGCCAGGTTCATCGTGCCGTGCTCAAAGACGGTGAAGCGGTGGCCGTTAAAATCCAACGTCCCCGCATCCGCAAAATCATAGAAGTCGACCTGGAAATCATGCTCCACCTGGCCACGCTGGCTGAGCGTCATATCGAAGAATTTTCCTTGCACCGCCCGGTTAAAATCGTGGAGGAATTTGCCCGCACCCTTGAAAGGGAAATGGACTATAAAATCGAGGCGACCAATATGGAGCGCATCGCGGTCCAGTCCCTGGACAACCCGCATGTTTATATCCCCAAGGTGTTTCGGGAGGCGACCACCGCCCGGGTGCTCACCACCGAATTTATCGATGGCATCAAAATATCGGAGGTCGACCGGCTGGAGGCCGCCGGCCTGGATCCCAAACTCATCACCACCCGGGGGGCGAACCTGGTTCTCGACCAGGTCTTTCATCAAGGTTTTTTCCATGCCGACCCCCATCCGGGCAATATCTTCGTGCTGCCCGACAATGTCATCTGTTTGATCGACTTCGGCATCGTGGGTACGGTGGACCGCCGGACCCGGGAAGATTTTGTCGAGCTGCTCGACAGTGTGGTGCATAAAAACGAAGTCAGAGCCGCCCAGGTGCTGTTGAAATTGACCGAGTGGGAAACCCAGCCCGATATGCGGATCTTTGAACGCGAAATTGCCGACTTTATCGGCCGCCACCTGTACCAGCCGTTGAAGGACATCGAAATCGGCAAATTGCTCCAGCAACTGCTGGAAACCGCCACCCGTTTTCGCCTGCGCATCCTGCCCGACATTTTTCTGATGCTCAAAGCCTTCAGCACGGTGGAAGGTGTGGCCCGGATGC
>JAOZPY010000290.1:1390-4569 GCA_029932495.1 Desulfobacterales bacterium | reverse complement strand
ATTGGGGCCAGCCGGCTTCTGGCCCGCCTGATAAACAGCCGTCTCAACAGCGTGGAAAATATCCCCCCGAGCACGATTCGGGGCGCGCCGCTGGCTGTCCTGCAAGGTGCCGACATGCCGGCGGTGCTCATCGAGCCGGGATATCTGACCAACCCGGCTGAAGAAGAGAAACTGTGCGACCGGCATTATTTAATGGAACTTGCCACCGCCATCCGGCGGGGCATCGATGATTTTTTTGCCCGCAAAAACCCGTAAACCCGCAAAAACAAACCACTGCTAGGGCAGTGGGGCTCCAGGCAAACCATTTTTCTTTCCCATTTTTAGTGTTGACAAGTAAACAATTTATCTATATTTTGTTTACCATGATAAACAAAATAAATAAAGGCGCTCTGCTCAACATTGTGGCCGAATGGCTGGAGGAAGGGCAAATACCGTCTCTGATACCCCGCAACAGCCGCGGAGTCAGGCTGCAAAATCTTGATCGCATACTTGCAATCGTGGGCCCACGGCGAGCCGGCAAAACCTACTTCATGTACCAGCTCATTGGGTCCCTGCTGCAAAGCGGTCGATATTCAAAAGAGGACATATTATTTCTGGATTTTGAGGATTTCCGCCTTACGGGCTTCGACAGCGATGATATGGATACACTTTTTACGGCCTTTTACCAGCTTGCGGGCCGTCAACCGCGGTTCCTTTTTCTGGATGAAGTCCAAAACCTTTCCGGCTGGAGCCGCGTGCTGCGCACACTGCATAACCGCCGTCGGTTCAAGATCGTGATCTCCGGCAGCAACTCGAGCTTACTCGGTCCGGAAATAGCCACAGAGCTTCGCGGAAGATACCAGGATCTTCTCATGCTGCCGTTTTCCTTTCAGGAATATCTGCGCTGCATCGGTGTTTCGTTCACCCGGACCAGCCTGCACACCGCTGCCCGCGGCGGCATCCTGGAGGCCTTTGATGCTTACCTGCAAAGCGGGGGATTTCCGGAAGTCGTCAAAGCCGGCAATGCCATTGAGCGGCGAAAACTGCTACAGATATATTACAAAACAATTTTTTACCGGGATGTGCTGGAGCGCTACAACATACGGGCGCAATACCTTCTTGAAATACTAATGAATGAATTTCTGGAAACCTATAGCGGCATTTTTTCAATCACCCGCTTCGAAAAGCATCTGAAAAGCAACGCCATACCCGGCAGCAAACGCACCATCGCCAACTACCTCAAATATCTTCAGAAAACCTTTTTCATTATTGCCCATGACAAGTTTTCCTACTCGCCCCGGCGCCGCATCATGAATCCCAAAAAGGTGTATCTGGCAGATACCGGTTTTGCCGGGCTGGGCCGACCGTTTACCGAAAACCGGGGAAGGATTCTTGAAAATATGGTTGCCATTGAGCTGTTTCGCCGTGAAATGGAGCTGTACTATTTCAAGGGCAAACACGAATGCGATTTTATCATCAAGCAGGGCACCCGTCCGGTATACGCCCTGCAGGTGTGTTGGGAACTGACCGCACGCAACACCGAACGTGAAATCGCCGGTCTTGCGGAAGCCTGCCGGGCCCTTGGACTGCCAGCAGGCGTGATATTGACCTACGATCAGCAGCAGCAAATGCAAGCAAAGGGCGTGGGCATCACTGTGGTGCCCACCTGGAAGTGGTTACTGTTGAACAATATTATAGAGCGGCAATGAAACTCAAAGTAAATCATCCCCGCCTTAAAAGGCGGGGCATTTTGAAAAGCGTGGAGGGGGATTGCATCCCCCTTACCCCCGCTCCGCATTCATCCCCGCCATAAATGGCGGGGTATTCTGCGGGTTTTTCATAAACGCAGGATACGACCCAACACACACCCCAGATAACAACAATCCTGAAACTTCATCAAGGGGCAGCAGCGAAATGTCAACAAAACAAATGGAATCCCTTTTGTTCCCGATCTGAATTGACTATTGCCCCATGGTGAAACGACTCAGCGGCGTAAAGGTGATCTGTTTTTGAATCGCCTTGACCCTCTCGATATCATCCTTGCCAAAATACATGGTGCGGCCGATGACCCAGATCAGGTTGGTCGGAGACACTATCCTTTTAACACCTTCAGGGAGATCACCTTTCCAGTCCGGGCCCACAATGGCATAGTAGCCCTCTTCACTGCCGGTGGCCCGTTTTCCAATATAGGCAAAGGCGTTGGTCCATGAGTCGTTGAACTGCAAAGAATAGTATCGCCCGTCGGTTTTGGGGACATGAACGATAAACGGTCCGTCCTTCAACTGAAACCAGCCGGAAGAATAAAATGTATCCGTATTCATCCGCACGATCACCCTGTCTTTGGCTGTTGGATAGCGGTGTGTGTGGCTTATGTGGTTCAGTGGCGCCTTGCCCTCATCAGTCACCACATCGGTGCTTGTCAGCTTTATCTGAGCACCCAGCATGATGATTCGGGGAATGAAATAAATAATGGGCATGATCATGACTATCATCGTTATCAATACCGTGATAACAAACAGTCTGATGTTTTTTATAGTAGTTGTCATAACGCGCTATTGTTGGGGTTCACAGTGGTTTTCCATCAACTTCAAAGATATCTTATTTTTCAGTCTATTTTTTGAATGGGCGGGATCTCCCATTTAAGCTCCAGCAGTTCCTTTTTTGGAAGATACGCCCGAAGCGTCAGTGTGAATTCGTCATCTGGTGCGGGAATCCAGTTAGAAGCGATACTGGCGTCTGGTTCTGTGTGCTGCACATGCAGATCCAACGATCCGTCCCTGTTGAATTTCAAATCTGGATTTCGATCGCTCAGCGAATATCGGTTTAATGGATTGTCCAGCAGGTAGCCATCCGTGTCGTACAGGGTGACTGACCAGAAGGCGTTAACAGGTGGCAGTTCCTTTGCTTTGAAATGAATCCTGTAGCGGTTGGATCCGTGCAACTTATCCCCGTTTTGGTCAAAAAACCCATGAAAAAACATAGCCTCTTGCGGTACGGCGTTTCCCAGTGAATGAACTGCTATGGCGGCTCTCAACAGATAGTTGCTGCCGAAATTACCGGTCCGGAAACTCACGCGCCAATTATTGACAACCACTCCCCTGTTCTCAGATTTCCATTTTATAACCTTCAAGCTGACAGGAACAGCAAGAATCGTTCCGAGCAGAATTCCAAGGATAATGATTATTGTTTTTTTCATATTT
>JAOZPY010000290.1:0-1380 GCA_029932495.1 Desulfobacterales bacterium | reverse complement strand
GCTAGAACGGCAAACGGAACACCTAAAAAGCCCGCAGCAAGAACACCGACAATCAAGTGGACGGAAGTCCCGCTTTGGACAGGAAAATTAAGCATCTGCATAGCAAAGACAAGCGCTGTCACCGCAGCAAATTTTCCGGTTGATGGTTTTCGCGAAACAAGCTTAGGAACTTTGTTCTTTCAGTCTTTTTTTAAAACTAATCGCTTGGAAAAACAACACCAGCTTTATCCGAACCGGCAATACTCCATCTGCTAAAAATTAAGACATTGCTTTTTAAAGAAAACGTTTAGTGGAACCCACGTTGTATGTCAAGAAAAAGGGAGTCCAATATCTAGTATTTTAGGAATGTGCAATGACAAAAAGGGTTTTTAAAAGAGGGGGAGTCGATGCTATCAGTCAATAAATTGATGGGACTCCCACCATTTAGGGCCAATTTTTTTTAACGGACGCATGCCTTGTTCAGACGGTGGCATATTTCAATAATACCATGGAATCAAGATGGCATGGAACCGTTAACCAAACGTACTCTGAAACAACTTCACGGCCTAATTATGGCTAATGTACTAGGCTATATCAGGTGACATCCAGGCAACCTCATTGCCGGCAAAGCCAGTCGAGGCTATTCTCACTTGACACTTGGGCGTTATTTATTTAAACAGGGGCAGCTTATGACGAAATATGAGCGGGTTGGACATCGGCTGAAAAAAGCGCCTTTGGGACCCAAAAGGCACGCGGTGGGCCTCTTCGTCCCCCGCTATACGCATAACTTGCTGTAATTATTAATTTATATCGGGGCGTGGCGCAGCCTGGTAGCGCGCCTGCTTTGGGAGCAGGAAGCCGGAGGTTCAAATCCTCTCGCCCCGACCAATAAAATCAACTACTTAGAAAGGCCAACCCTTGGGTTGGCCTTTTTTGGTGTCGGGTCATGGTGTCGGTTTTGTTAAAAAAGCGTCCATTTTAAGGCCTTTTAATCAATCTGAAAAGAGGATCTATTTGAAAAAAAACAATTCCAATTTGACTAAAAACCAATAATTTGGGATTTAAAAAAACCGGCGTTGCTTCGCTCCAACTGGTGGCCACTTTGCCTCGAAGCAGCCGACCGGCGTGGCTCTGAATATGCTGCCGCCTTCATTCGGAAACAGTGGCCGAGATTATCGGAATGCTTAATCAGGTTTCACTCCACCTGATCAATTCTCCCATTATCTGTCTCCATCTTTATTACGTGAGATTTGAATATGAAATACCGAATGTATGTTGACGAAGTGGGAAATCCTGGGCTTAAAAGTTCTGAAAACCCTCTTCATCGCTTCTTAAGCCTCACTGGGTGTCAATCGGCATCCAAAATTGACCCACTATCGGCGTCCAAAACTGACCCACCCA
>JAOZPY010000289.1 GCA_029932495.1 Desulfobacterales bacterium | reverse complement strand
CCCTGCGGACTTTTTTTCAAATCATCTTTCCCCTGGCACGGGTGGCCTTTTTTCAAAACTTCGTCTATTTTTTCATGCGCTCCATGACCACTATCAGTGCCGTGATTTTCCTGGTTTCCGCCACCGTGCACCTGGCGGCCATAGAGATCATTATGCTGGATAATGACGGCTGGACTGCCAGCGCCAATGCCATGTGCACCTGCATTATCGTCATCGTCTTGATTATGCTGGGAATTTTAAAAGTCGTGGCCAACAAAACCGGTCAACGGCCGGCGGGGTTGACAGCGGATATGTAAGAAGGGTACAGGGGACAAGGTGCAGGGGACAGGGTTTAACGCCACGGCCGAACGCCGGGGCGTATGCTAAAACGGTGTCAGGCTTTCAACCCCGGTTTCAGTGACCACAAGGGTCTGTTCGAACTGGGCGGACAGGGATCCGTCCCGGGTGACGGCCGTCCAGTTGTCCTGCAGGACTTTCAATTCTTTTCTGCCCAGATTGATCATGGGCTCAATGGTAAACACCATGCCGGGAACAAGGGGGACCCCGCTGCCGCGCTGGCCGAAGTGCGGCACCTGGGGGGCTTCATGGAATTCAAATCCCACGCCATGGCCTACAAATTCACGTACCACCGAGCACCCCTGGGCCTCGGCATAGGTTTGAATCGCCCAGCCGATATCGCCGATGGTGTTGCCGGGTTTGACCATGGCCATACCCCTTTTGAGACATTCCCGGGCAATGCGGACAATTTTAACCGCCCCGGGGCCGGGCGTACCCGCAAAAAAAGTCTTGTTGGCATCGGCATAATACCCGTTTAAAATCGAAGTGACATCCACGTTGACAATGTCCCCGTCCTCGATCACCCGGTTGCTAGGGATCCCATGGCAGATCACCTCGTTGATGGAGACACACACACTTTTGGGAAACCCCCGGTAATTTAACGGTGCCGGGACGGCCCCGTTTTTGACCGTAAATTCATGGACCCAGGTATTGATGTCATCAGTGGTAATGCCGGGTTTAATCCTGGATTCCACCAGTTCAAGGGTCTCCAGCACCAAACGCCCGGCCCGACGGATTCCCTCGATATCCTTTTCTTTTTTCAGGCGAATGCCGTATCTGGCGGCATATAGCGTCTCGAGATCCTGGTTATCCGATCCGTTCTTTCCCATGCAGCACTTTTTATATTTCAACCCGCTGCCGCACGGGCAAGGGTCATTGCGACCGATTTTCACCGTCTTTGTTTTCAGCTTCATCCTTATTTATCCTTGCCGGAGGACGCTCGTACTGCGTAGCACGGGCAATAAAAAAGCATCTCGTCTCAGCAGGACAAAATGCCGTCTGCCAACTGATTTTGATGAACGCTTAAAAAGTCTTTTATGAGCGACTTGCCAAGAAATCACTAATTTTTATAGTATATTTTTATTGTGATTTCAACACCCAAAACGAAATGGCGGCGGCATAGAATCCAACTTGATCAACTGCGCTGAAAATGGTATCTTTCTGAAATTAGCTTAGAAAAGGATCCTGCCATGGAATTCAGAATTTTAAAACATAGACTCAGTATTGAAAAGCAGATAGACGCGTTTCTGGATCAGGTCAGTGAATCCGGGCTGCTTTTTCGTGATGGGATTGATGACTATCTCAATGGCAATGCGTCAGCTTTTGAAGAAAAAATTGCACACATTTACGAAACCGAGCACAAAGGCGATGCCCTGCGCCGATCCCTGGAAGAGCAATTGTACAGCCAAACACTGATCCCGGAATCCCGGGGGGATGTGCTGCAACTACTGGAAAACCTGGATGCACTGCTGGACCGTTTCAAGGGGGCATTATTTCGTTTTGACATTGAACGGCCCGAAATTTTCCCGGAATTTCAGACCGATTTTAAAACCCTGACCAAGTGTGTTGTTGAGGCAGTGGAATCCACCGTACGATCGGCGCGCGCCTTTTTCAAGGAAATTGCCACCGTAGCCGATCACATGCACAAGGTGTCCTACTGGGAAACCGAGTCCGACAAAGCATCCACCCGCCTGCAGCGGGCCATTTTCCAGAAAAAGAACCTGCCCCTGGCTCAGAAAATGCAATTGCGTGATTTTGTCCGCCATGTGGACAAAATCGCTGACCGCGCCGAGGATGTCTCGGATATGCTCAGCATTTACGTTATCAAACGCTCGCTTTAGGAGATCAGGATGTTTGCCTTTTTTTTATCCAGCGGATTGTTCCTGGGCTGGTCTCTGGGCGCCAACGATGCATCCAACGTGTTCGGCACGGCCGTCGGCACCAAGATGATTCGTTTTCGCACGGCCGCCATTTATTGCAGTATTTTTATCATTCTGGGATCGGTCATCAGCGGCGCGGGGGCTTCCGATACCCTGGGAAAGCTTGGCGCGGTCAACGCCATTGCCGGGGCATTTATCGTTGCCCTGGCCGCCGGTACAAGTGTTTACCTGATGACCCGCCTGCGCTATCCCGTCTCCACGTCCCAGGCCATCGTGGGCGCGATTATCGGATGGAATATCTTTTCCGGTTCCCTGACCGATACCGACTCACTGACCAAGATCGTACTGACCTGGGTAGCGTGCCCGATCCTTTCGGCCCTGATTTCCATTGCCCTTTATAAACTCGTCTCATCGCTGATCCTGGCCTTCAACATTCACATGTTCAAGCTGGATGCCCTGACCCGCTACGGTCTGCTGATCGTCGGCGCCCTGGGCTCCTATTCACTGGGGGCCAACAACATCGCCAATGTCATGGGCGTGTTTGTTGCCGTTTCACCTTTTTCTGATATTTCGATTTTCGGATTATTCCGTCTGTCATCGGCCCAGCAACTGTTTTTCGTGGGCGCGGTGGCCATTTCCGTGGGAGTGTTTACCTACTCGCACCGCGTCATGGAAACCGTGGGAAAAGGTATCATGAACCTTTCGCCGGTGGCGGCTTTTGCGGTGGTCGCCGCGCAGTCCATCGTACTGTTTATGTTTGCATCCCAGGGCCTGGAAAGCTTTCTGGCTGCCCATGGGCTGCCCACCATTCCCCTGGTGCCGGTTTCCAGTTCCCAGGCCATTGTGGGCGCTGTTATCGGGGTGGGGATTCTCAAGGGTGGCCGGTGTATTCGGTGGCGCACCCTGGGGGGCATCACCAGCAGCTGGGTGGTCACCCCGATCATCGCCGGGCTGATCAGCCTGATCGCGCTTTTTTTTCTACAAAATGTCTTCGAGCAGAAGACCTTCCGCCCGGTTGCCTATCAATTGACCCCGGCTGCCCTGGCGCGCATTGAGCAGGCCGGCATCAATAAAGAAAAGCTGGCCCCAGTGGCCGGAAAAAAATTTGCCAACGCTGTCATGTTTAACCATGTCCTGAAAAAAACCGGCCTGGGGCCGGAACAGCGGGCATTTGTCCTCAAATCAGCAGAAATTGATGCCATCGTGGTGTCACCGGCGGCTATTGCCAAAATTGACGCACACTGGTTTTCACCCGAGCAGCTCACCAGTTTGAAAAAACTCTGTGGCCGAACATTTACCCATGAATGGCAGCTGGCCGATGCCCTGGCGCGACAGTCCGACCAGTGGCGGCCTTCAGCGCACGACAGTCTGCACAATCAGGACCTGCAGAATAAACTCGCCTACCTCTACCGGTTGCTGCGAATCACCAATGCCCCTTCATCGGCTAACGTCAGCGGATAAAGGCGCTTCAGATTAAATTGGAGAAAAATCAAAGATATCAAGGGAGCAATCCATGCGGGCAGCCGTCATTGCCGGCGCGGCAGGAACACCGGTCGGCAGGTACATGGAGGCACTGAAGACGGTTGCGGTTTGCGATCTGACCGCCCTGGTTTTAAACGCCATGGTCGCACGGATCCGAACTCCCCTCAGGGGCTCGAAGAGCCCACTGTTTTTTCAGACCAGGGGCACAACTTCACGAGGGAACACTGAAAACATTTCGGCTTGCGTGCGCTGCAGATCTCCCGGCCAAAATAAATCAGGTGCAGGCAGAAATCATGCCAGGCGCGTCGCGGCACAATTTCCATCAGATCGAATTCGATTTTGACCGGATCCTTGTGGGCAGTCAGCTCCAGGCGACCGGCAATCCGGGCCACGTGGGTATCCACCACGATGCCCGGAATGCCGAAAGCAGCTCCCAGCACCACGTTGGCCGTTTTGCGCCCGACTCCGGGCAGCCTGATCAGTTCCTGCAGATTGCGCGGTACCTGCCCGCCATGGGATTGCAATATTGCCCGGCTGCAGTTTTTGATGTTTCTGGCCTTGTTGTGATAAAAGCCTGTGGAATGGATAAGCCTCTCGATGGTCTCAAGCCGAGCTTTTGCAAAATCCGCCGGGGTTTTCAGGTGGTTGAACAACTCCCCGGTGACCCGGTTGACCTGTTTGTCCGTGCACTGCGCTGAAAGGATGGTCGCCACCAGCAGCTGGAAAGGCGTTTCATAAAAAAGCTGGGTCTTGACATCGGGGTAGCACCGGCGCAGAATTTTACGAATCTTGTCGGTCCGGTTTTTTAGTTGCATGGCTTTTGTCCGTTGTCTGTTGCCCGTCGTCAGTTGCAAAAAAAGGTAACTGATCTATTT
>JAOZPY010000288.1 GCA_029932495.1 Desulfobacterales bacterium | reverse complement strand
AAACGCCTGAAATGTCAAGCAGTATCGCCCTGTAAACCCGGATATTTCAGTCTGGCCGACAAGGCGGTTATGCCGTATCCGTTGACATGCAAAAATCGAACCCTCATGTTTTGTTATTGGCAAAAATTGTAGAATCTTAAGTTTTATATGTCAGGTAAAGTGCAAGGTCCAGGATACAGGCTTAAAAGCTTCCCAGCCTCCCAGCTTCCCAGCCTCATAGCCTCCCTGCCTCCTAGCCTCCTATCCTCCCCGCCTCCCAGCCTTTATCCTTTCGCCTTTAACCTTTCACCTTTTACCTGGCGCTACGCGCCGCGCCCCATTGCTTTTTGCTCTAAATTCATGTATGTCAAAAATACCGCGATGATGTTCGCATTTTTAACAGAATAGGGGTAAAAAGCACTTTTTAGTTGTCAAAGAGAATATTTGTCGCTAAAATTAGGAAATTAAGGTAATACTTTTAAGATGATGGTATTCCCATGGAATCTACATTAATTGGCGTCAGCAAAAACATCCAACGAATCCGGGCACTGATCGAGCAGGTGGCAGATACCGGGCTGAACACCGTTGTCTATGGAGAGACGGGAGTCGGCAAGGAACTGGTGGTTCAGAACCTGTACCGCAATTCGAACCGGATCGATAAGCCCTTTATCAAGGTCAACTGCGCCGCATTGCCGGACACCTTGCTGGAAAGCGAAATGTTCGGTTACGAGCAGGGGGCTTTTACCGGTGCCGACCGGCGTAAACGGGGCAAGTTCGAACAGGCCAACGGCGGGCTTTTGTTCCTGGATGAAATCGGGGATATGTCTCTGCCTCTGCAGTCCAAGCTGCTGCATGTGTTGCAGGGGGGGGATTTCACGCCCCTGGGTTCCGAAAAAATTGTCAAGATGGGAGCCTGGGTGGTAACCGCCACCAACCATGACCTGGAAAAGGACATGCAGGCCGGAAATTTCCGGGAAGACCTTTATTACCGGCTGAGCACCATCAAGATATATGTCGCACCGCTTCGCAGCCGTCCCGAGGATATCCCCCATTTGATCGAGCATTACGTCCGGCTTTACACGGCCCAGTTCGATGGCAAAAAATTGCTGACCCCCAGCCCGGAAGCCATTGATAAAATGGTTGGCTACCACTGGCCGGGAAATGTCCGCGAGCTGCAGAACGTTTTAAAGCGCCTGATGATTCTTGCCGACGGCGAAGATACCCTCGATGAGTTGCTGGCCGTCTCAAGGCCCGCCGACCCGGCAGGCGACGGCCAGGGCTCTGCCCAGTCGCTATCAACTTCCCCGGATCTTCTGGATTTGAGCAAAATTGACCTGGCTTCCCTGTCGCTGAAAAAAATCAAGAAGAAAGCCATGGACCGCGTGGAAAGAGAAGTGATTTCCTACGTTCTGGATAAAACGGGTTGGAACCGCAGCAAGGCCACCAAGATTCTCAACATCAGTTACAAAACGCTGCTGTATAAGATCAAGGATCTGGGTATCGAACGTCCGCAGTAATATAGAACCATTATGCCATATATGGTAATTAATTGCCCATAAACTAGGCACTTTTTTTCCAGATATCCAGATTGATTTATGGCACCCGCCGGACACACCAGGAGGGCGCCGTGGCCGAGCGTTCGTATATGACGTCTTAACCGATTGATATTTTAATAATACTTATATTTTTAGGCTGTAACTTTTGGGGAGAGACACCCGGCGGGGTGTTTATGGCATGAAAAATGCTTCCCTGTATAAGTTTGATCGGACTCGGTTTGATTGCAAAAGTGATAGCTGGACTTGCTTTTAACCCTGAGATTCTATTCCCGCCATGGAAAATAACGAAAATGCAATTGAAGCAGAAAAGATGCTGATTTTTGTCGACAACGGCGGTCGGCGCTCGGGAGGCGATCGTCGTAATTATTCCTACACGCTGCATATCCCTGAAAGAAGAAGCGGGCAGGAACGACGCTGCGGCAGAGATCGCAGAAAAAAACCCCGCTTCAAAATCAGCCCCCAGCCCTGACCCCGTTGCCGTTTCCACCTTGTACCTTGTACCCTGAACCCTGTACCTGTTTTTTATCCCCTGAATGCTGTACCTTTCCTTTGCCTACCCGCTGGAAACCGCGAAAAAGCAGCCGCTTCCGTCATTGCGGTTGTTGTCATCATCATCTTCTGAGCTGCATTCGGCGACGGCTGCGCCATTGATCTGAACGCACACCTTACTTGAAAAACTGCTTTCGTGCCCATCTTCACTGAAGGCGGTAACCGCGAAATAATAGGTGGCCCCATCGTCGAGTTCGGTCAGGGTCACCATGGGATTGTCCGGGTCTTCCAGCTCATCGACATAGACATCGTCGAGGAATTTGAAAGCCTGGTCACCGGCAGCTTTAAAATAAATTCCATAACCAACCACATCCGCATCCGGGCTGGGATCCCAGGCCAGGGTGATTTCAAGGGGTGTGGAGGTGGCTGCGGCAATGGGGAAAAGGATGGCCGCCAGCAGCACCAGTCTGCCAAAGCAGATCAAAAACTTTGAGTTGATCCCCGCCATATTAAACCCTTCGCCATGATGCCGGTGGCTGGAGCGAAGATTGCCCGGCACCCGGGCTCCATTTCTCCCTGAAAATGTTCAGCGCTGTGGCCGCCGCTAAAACCGGCACTGCCAGTAACCAGAATTGTGTGGCCTTAACTTACCATAGTTTGTAAGATTTTAACAGCCCTCGAGACAATAAAGTAGGTCAGGAATTTACGGAAAGAAAGATTTTCGGTCGATACAGATATGTTTAGACGTGGAGGGAAAATAGCTGTCAGCGTTATCCCGGCTTTCTATCTTCTCGCATTATAGCTTGCCCCCTGCGGTTGTGATAAAGCAGCCGCCACCACCACCGCCGCCGCCGCCGCCACTGGAGCCCTGCGAACTGCAGGGGGAAATGGATGTCCCGATCACCCGGGCACACACCGGCCTGGAGTAATTGCTCTCATGCCCATCGTTATCAAAGGCGGTAACGGCAAAATAATAGGTTGAGCCATCTTCCAGTTGGGTAAGGGTAATCATCGGATTATCCGGATCCTCAAGCTCATCGAGATATAGATCGTCCAGCAGCCGAAAAGGTTCATCCGGGGTATTTCTGACATAAATTCCATAACCGGCCAACCCATCTTCATTGTTGGAGTCCCAGGCAATGGTGATTTCCCGGGGCAGTGACGCCGGAGCGGAAAAAGGAAACAGCAGGTAGAACAAAAGCAGCAGGCTGCACAGGCTGATAAGGGCTGTTGATTTGGTGTGTACCATATTTCGGCAACCCCAAGGGGCAGGTCTTCAACCTGGCCGCCCGTTCGAATTGAATTTTTTGATCTAAATCATAAGAATATCGGATCTCCTATCGCAACCAACCGTTGCTGTCAAGAGAAACTGGCTATTTTTAGGAAAAAATATTCATAAAATTATGTAAAATATTACATAATGTCGTTTACGTCCAATAAAAATACTTTTTCCCTGAACGCAGCACCCCCCCGTTAACCGTGGTGGTTTTTAAACAACGGCAGTTGATCGGCGGAAATGTCTTTTAAACATGGCAATGCCCCGTCCTTGTCCGAAACAACCGGTGACTGTACCGGCCAGTCAATGGCCAGGTCCGGATCAGACCACAGTATTCCGCCCTCATGTTGGGGTGCATAAAAATCGCTGCATTTGTAATGAAACAGGGCGCTGTCGCTGAGCACGCAAAATCCATGGGCCACCCCCTCCGGGATGAACAGCTGCTTTTTGTTTTTGTCTGACAGATTTTCTCCAATCCAGCGGCCGAAGGTCGGTGAACCACGACGGATGTCGACGGCCACGTCAAACACCTCACCCTGCACCACCTGCACCAGCTTTGCCTGGGCCATGGGATACTGATAGTGCAGGCCCCTCAGGGTCCCCTTTGTTGAAAATGACATGTTGTCCTGGACAAAATGCGCCTGGATGGCATGTTCCCGATAGCGGTTCTGGTTGTAAGTTTCCAGAAAAAAACCGCGCCGGTCATCAAAAACGTCCGGTTCGATCACCAGCACCCCCTCCAGTTCCGTCTTGCGCACTTTCATAAAATCACTCCCACAAGCCCAATTAGCCCTTCTTTTCATTCATCATTCGACGTTGGACGTTCGATGTTCGTCCTTTTATTCTTTTCCTTTATCCTTTTTCCTTTATCCCTTTTCCTCCAGCACATCCATTAAATACTGCCCATACTCATTTTTCAAATAGGGCTCGGCCAGTCGCACCAGCTGCTTCCGGTCAATATAGCCCAGCCGCCAGGCGATTTCTTCAATGCACGCAATTTTAAGGCCCTGCCGTTTCTGGATGGTTTCGATAAACACGGACGCTTCCAGAAAAGATTCATGGGGTCCCGTGTCCAGCCAGGCATACCCCCTGCCAAGCAGTTCCACTTTCAGCTCTCCGCGTTTCAGATAGGCATCGATCACATCGGCAATTTCCAGCTCCCCGCGGGGCGACGGTCTGAGGTTTGCAGCAATTTCGATCACGTTATTGTCAAAAAAATAAAGCCCGGGGATGGCAAAATTCGACTTTGGCTTAGCCGGTTTTTCTTCAATGCTCAGCACATTG